>DNMQ01000346.1 GCA_003488145.1 Pseudomonas sp. | reverse complement strand
GGCACGACCATCTTCACCACCATGTCCCAGCTGGCCGCGGACACCGGTGCGCTGAATCTCTCCCAGGGCTTTCCCGATTTCGATGGCCCCGACGCGCTGCGCGAGGCACTGGCCCGCCACGTCATGGCGGGACACAACCAGTACGCACCGATGACCGGATTGCCGGCCCTGCGTGAGCAGGTCGCGGTGAAGGTAGCCGGGCTGTACGGACGGAAAGTGGATGCCGCCACCGAGGTCACGATTACCCCGGGTGCTACCCAGGCGATCTTCTGTGCGATCCAGGCAGTGATCCGGCCGGGTGACGAGGTCATCGTCTTCGATCCGTGCTATGACAGCTACGAGCCATCGGTGCAGCTGGCTGGTGGCGTCTGCATTCACCAGCAACTGAGCCTGCCGGATTTCCATATCGATTGGCAGCGCCTGGCCGATGCCATTACCCCGCGCACGCGGATGATCGTGCTGAATACGCCGCACAACCCCAGCGGTGCATTGATCGATGCTGATGATCTCGACCGTCTGGCGGCGCTGATCCGCGAGCGTGACATCTATCTGCTCAGCGACGAGGTCTACGAGCATCTTGTGTTCGACGGCCGCGAGCATGCCAGCGTGCTGCGCCACGATGAGCTCTATCAGCGTGCATTCGTCATCAGCTCTTTCGGCAAGACCTACCACGTCACCGGCTGGAAGACTGGATACGTGGTGGCGCCGCCTGCACTCAGCAGCGAGCTGCGCAAGGTGCACCAGTACGTCAGTTTCACCGGTGTCACTCCGCTGCAGTGGGCGTTGGCCGATTTCATGGCCGAGCATCCCGAGCACATCAGCGAGCTACCGGCGTTCTACCAGGCCAAGCGCGATCTGTTCTGTGACCTGCTGGCGGGCTCGCGCTTCAGTTTTACCCGTGCCACCGGAACCTACTTCCAGCTCGCCGACTATTCGGCTATCCGTCCTGATCTGAATGACGTCGCCATGGCTGAATGGCTGACCCGCGAGCACGGGGTCGCGAGCATTCCGATTTCGGTTTTCTATCAGAGTCCCCCGGCCGATCTGAGGCTGGTGCGCTTCTGCTTCGCCAAACGAGAGGAGACGCTGCGTCAGGCGGCGGAAAGACTATGCGCGATCTGAACAATCTGCCCGACCTCGAACTGGCGCTGGTGCAAACCAGCCTGATCTGGCAGGACGCTGCGGCCAACCGCGAGCGCTTCGCCGCATTGCTGGATCAGGCCAGCGGTGCGGACCTGATCGTCCTGCCGGAGATGTTCACCACCGGTTTTTCCATGGATTCGGCTGCGCTGGCTGAGCCGGAAGAGGGGCCGACCTACGCCTGGCTGCGCGCTCAGGCCGCGCGACTGGATACGGTGATCACCGGCAGCGTGATCATCGAGGCGGCCGACGGCAGTCACCGCAACCGACTGCTCTGGGCGCGCCCGGATGGTGAGGTGCTGCACTACGACAAGCGTCATCTGTTCCGCATGGCGGGTGAGCACAAGCACTACACCCCTGGGCAGCAGCAGGCGCTGTTCGAGGTGAACGGTTGGCGCGTGCGCCCGCTGATCTGCTACGACCTGCGCTTCCCGGTGTGGAGCCGCGATCCACACGGCACCGACCTGCTGCTCTATACGGCGAACTGGCCAGCCGCGCGCCGCGATGCCTGGAACCGCCTGCTGCCGGCGCGGGCCATCGAGAATCTGTGCTATGTCGCGGCGGTCAACCGGGTCGGCGAAGACGGCAAGGGCTATCCCTACAGTGGCGACAGCCAGGTGCTCGACTTCAAGGGTGACACGCTGCTGAACGGCGAAGAGCGTGATGCCGTGTTGCGCTGCACGCTGCGCTCACGCGATCTGGCGGCGTTCCGCGAGCGCTTCCCGGCCTACCACGATGGCGATCAGTTCGAGCTCAAACCCTAGGCCCGGACCTCGGGCGATAGCCTGCTGCACTAAGGCGAGGCAGCGAGGTGCTGCGCTAACGGCGGGGAGCGTGAACGGCTGTTGTGGGGAGGCTCCCACCCTGGCGCCCGGGCAAACCGCTGGTTAGTGCGTTGTGCTGTGGCGCCGTCGACGCCACAACAGCCAGCCATAGATCAGCAGATTGGCCAGCAGCACTATTGCCGCCAGCACATATTGCACCGGTATGCTCAGCCAGGCCGGGTAGATCAATGGCAGCAGGTAGTGCTCGATAAAGCCCGTCTCATACCCCGCGTCACCCGCCAGCCGTCGCAGCAGATTCTCCCAGTACGTCAGCGGACACGGCCTCCCGGTCAGCTCGACGAAAACGCCCCAGACGATCGCCGGAATGTGCAGCAACACGAAGCCGCGTTTCCATGCGACCAGCAAGCCGCCAAACAGCACGAAGAGAATGAACCCGAGGTGCAGGAGCAACAAGGCGTCCGCGCCAACTCGATAGAGCATTGGGCTACGCCGTCGCGTCTGCGCGACTCATGCCGCGGATCTGGCGATCCTGCAGGCGCGCCATGAGGGTGACGGACAGGAGAGCGCCGAGCATTGCCATGAACATGTCCGATTGGGTATCCCATGGATCGCCCTGGGTGCCGAGAAAATCCTCCGCGCCCTGCCCGGCGATAAGCGCCACCCACCATTCGATGAGCTCATAGAAGGCGCTGAAGGCCAACGCGACACAAAGTGCGAGAAAGCCGAGCATCTTTCCTGGCGCGACGAAGCGCAGGCGGAGCAGGATCTCCCGTGCCAGCAGCGCCGGCGTCACACCCTGAATGAAATGGCCGAGCTTGTCATAGGGGTTGCGGCTGAGGTCGAACCATTCCTGCACCCAGAATCCCGGTGGTACCCGCGCGTAGGTGTAGGTGCCGCCGAGGATCAGGATCAGCGCATGAACGGCGATCACCACGTAGAGCAGTCGCGTCAGCGGCAGGCGCTGGTGGCTCCACAGCAGCAGGGGCGCAGCGATCAGTACCGGAGCGACTTCCAGCAGCCAGGTGGCACGGTCATACGGAGCGATCGCGGAGCAGGCCAGCGCCAGCAGCACTACCAACCCCAGCGTTGAATAGAGTGTTCTGTCCTGCATCGAGTTAGCCGTCGTGATCGATCCAGACGGCAGCATGCCGGGGAGCCAGTCGGCCTGCAACCGGACGCAGGGTCAGGTCGCTTCAACCCTGGCGGGCGGGCGCCGCTGCCGAGCGGGAGATCGAACGTTTGCAGCGCCGCAGGTCGACGGCACCGACATAGGTATTGGGATTGCCCTGTACGCAGGCGATGCGCTGGTTGCGCGTGCGCTCCCATTCGCTGACCGGATGCTGGCGGTTCCAGATGTCGTACAGGCGCCGGTCCTGTTTCGACAGGCGCAGTTTGTAGCGCTCGCTCATGTACAGATAGGTGCGGGCGATGGCACCGCGGCTGTACTCGGGTGGCATGGCCGTGCGCTGCTTGAAGTTCACCACGAAGGGGCAGGCACCGTACTGGCTGGGCTTTTCGCTGAGCATGCCGAAGCCGAAGTTGCTGCGGTCGCCGTTCACCTCGCCGACCACTGGAACCAGGTTGTGCAGGTCGGCCTCGGCCAGGCTGAAGATGGGGTCTTTGGCGGTGCACTGCTTGCGCCCGCCCTGTTGCCAGCACTGACGCTGATGGCCGATGACCCAGGCCGGGACGATATGCTCCCACTCCACCCGTTGAGCGCGCTTGGGCTGCTTGCGCGGGACATAGCCGCAGCTGCGCAGGTCGATGCGATTGCCCTTGAAGCTGCAGCCGCAGTAGAAGTCCACCGGTCGGTCGGCATAGAGCGTCCAGGCGACCTTCTTCGCTTCGCGGAAGGTGCGAGGCGCATCGGCGTAAGTGTTGGTGCAGCAGAACAGAGCAAGCAGAAAGAGACTGAGGCGGCGCATGGAATTCTCGACAACTGAACGAGTGTCGCATCCATGCGCGGGCCGGCATCTTACCTTTCGTTTAAGTAAAAGTAATAAAAAACAATAACTTATATGATGTCACCAGGCCTTCATGCGGCCCAGGCGGTTGATCTGCAGAGAGGCGAGAATGATCGCGCCGCCGACGGCGAGCAGTATCAGGTTGGTCGTGGTGCCCCAGAACAGCAGGTTGAGCAGCAGACCCACCGGCACCGCCATGTTGTTCATCACCGCCAGGGTTCCGGCATCCACCAGCGTCGCGCCCTTGTTCCAGTAGAACTGGCCCAGCGCGGTGGCCAGCACGCCCATCCAGATCAGTACGGACCACTGCGTCGTGGTAGTCGGCAGTTTCTCGACGTTACCGAACAGCAGCCACGCCGGCAGCACGATCAGTAGTGCGCCGAGGAAGAAGTAGCCGAAGCGGCGATGCAACGGCACGTCAGAGGGGTAACGCTGCGCCAGATGCTTGTAGAACACTTGGCCGGCGGCGAAGGTGAAGTTGGCCAGTTGCATGAGCAGGAAGCCGCCGAGAAAATCACCGGAAACCCCGTCGTAACGGATGAGCCCGGCGCCTAACACCGCGACGGCTGCCGCGACCAGCGCCCAGGGGTTGAAGCGACGGTTGAGCGCGTCGTCGATCAGCGTCACGTGCAGCGGCGTGAGCACGGTGAACAGCAGTACTTCGGCGACCGTCAGCACGTTGAAACTCATGTACAGGCAGAGATAGGTCACGCCGAACTGCAAAGCGCCGACCAGGGTCACGCCGGCGATGAAGCCGGGGGCGACACCGCGCCAGCGGGTCAGCGGCAGGAACACCAGGCCGGCGAGAATCACTCGGGTCAGCACTGCGAAATAGCTGTCCACCTGGCCGGCCAGGTAGACGCCGATCAGGTTGAAGGAAAAGGCCCAGAGCAGGGTGACGAAGATCAGATAGCGCATACCGCCTCCACGACGAAGGTCGGCGACCTTAGCGGCTGCGCATGAAAGAGGGAAGGGCTGGCGCGCCTGCGGGGCCCGCCAGCCGAACGATCAGACCGCCTTCAGGGTGGCCATGTCGATGACGAAGCGGTACTTCACGTCGCTCTTGAGCATGCGCTCGTAGGCTTCGTTGATGTCCTGCATGCGGATCATCTCGATGTCCGAGACGATGCCGTGCTCGGCGCAGAAGTCGAGCATCTCCTGGGTTTCGGCGATGCCGCCGATCAGCGAGCCGGCGATGCGGCGGCGCTTGAAGATCAGGCCGAACACGCTGGGCGACGGGTGCGGCGAAGCCGGTGCGCCGACCAGCGTCATCGTGGCGTCGCGCTTGAGCAGATTTACGAACGCATCGAGGTTGTGCGGCGCGGCAACGGTGTTGAGAATGAAGTCGAAGCTGTTGACGTGCGCAGCCATCTCCTCCTTGTTCTTCGACACCACCACTTCCGACGCGCCGAGGCGCAGCGCATCTTCCCGCTTGTCCGGCGAGGTGGTGAACAGCACGACCTTTGCACCCATGGCGTTGGCGATCTTCACCGCCATATGGCCAAGACCGCCGAGGCCAACTACACCGACCTTCTGCCCCGGGCCGACCTTCCACTGGCGCAGCGGCGAATAGGTGGTGATGCCCGCGCAAAGCAGCGGCGCGACGGCGGCGAGGTTGTCGGTGTGGTTGATGCGTAGCACGTACTTTTCGTCCACCACGATGTTGTCGGAATAGCCGCCAAGGGTGTTCTCGCCACCGCCGAAGGCTGGACCGTTGTAGGTGCCGACGAAGCCATTCTCGCAATACTGCTCCAGCCCCCCGCCACAGGAGGAGCAAGTGCGGCAGCTGTCGACCAGGCAGCCGACGCCGGCGATATCGCCCGCCTTGAACTTGCTGACGTTCGCGCCGACCGCGCTCACGCGGCCGACGATCTCGTGGCCGGGCACGGAGGGATACAGGGTGTTGTTCCACTCGTTGCGTGCGGTATGCAGGTCCGAATGGCAGACGCCGCAGAAGAGAATCTCGATCCGCACATCGTTAGGCCCAACTTCGCGGCGCGAAAACGAGTAGGGGGCGAGCGGGGCGCTCGGGTCGAGGGCGGCGTAACCGATGCTGTTGCTCATGACGGCTCCTTTGTTCGTTCGGGATTTGCAGAGGCCAAGCCTAATGGCACCGGAAACAGGAGCGTTTGCACAATCCTGCCGATGGCTGACGTGTTTCTGCCGAATTGCCGGGCCTGGCTGACTGAGTTGGGAGGGTATTGGGAGGCGAACAGTTCAGTCGCTCACCGCAGTCGGGCGCGACCTGCGACGCGTGGCGGCGTCGCAACAATGTGCCGGCGCCATCGGTGATGGCGCCGGCGGGACGAGCTTGCCGGCGTAGCGCTCAGGAATGGCGAGCCCGATGGGCTCGCCGCAGGGGCTCAGGCGGCCTGCTCCTGCGACTCTCGCAAGGCCCGGTTCATGGCACTGAACAGCGCACGGATGCTGGCGGTGGTGATGTTTTCGTCGATGCCGATACCGTGCAGCGGGCGCTCGCCGTCCAGGCGTACCTCGATATAAGCAGCGGCCTTGGCGTTGCTGCCGGCGCCGATGGAATGCTCGTGGTAGTCCATGATCTCCAGCTTCACTGGCAACGCGGCGACCAGCGCTTCCAACGGCCCCTTGCCGATGCCGCGCCAGTGAGCGATCTCGCCATCGGTCGCGACTTCCACATCCACCGCACTGGTGCCGTTCTCTTCCTGCAGACGATGGCCCTTGAGCGTGTACGGCGCGGTGGCCTGCAGGTACTCGGCTTCCAGCAGCGCGTAGATCTGTTTGGCACTCATCTCCAGGCCCAGGCGGTCGGTTTCCTTCTGCACGACCTGGCTGAACTCGATCTGCATGCGGCGCGGCAGGCTGATGCCGTACTCCTGCTCGAGCAGGAAGGTAATGCCGCCCTTGCCGGACTGGCTGTTGACGCGAATCACCGCCTCGTAGCTGCGGCCGATGTCGGCCGGGTCGATCGGCAGATACGGCACCTCCCAGACGCCTTCCGGGTCCTGCAGGGAAAAGCCCTTGCGGATCGCATCCTGGTGCGAGCCGGAGAACGCGGTATGCACCAGATCACCGACATAGGGATGGCGCGGGTGTACCGGCAACTGGTTGCATTCCTCGACCACCTTGCGCACGGCGTCGATGTCGGAGAAGTCCAGTTGCGGGTCGATGCCCTGGGTGTACATGTTCAGCGCCACGGTGACCAGGTCGACGTTGCCGGTGCGCTCGCCGTTGCCGAACAGGCAGCCTTCGACGCGATCGGCGCCGGCCATCAGGCCCAGCTCGGTGGCGGCCACGCCGGTGCCGCGATCGTTGTGGGTGTGCAGGCTGACCAGCACGCTGTCGCGACGGTCGACGTGGCGACAGAACCACTCGATCTGGTCGGCGTAGATATTGGGCGTGGCGGCTTCCACCGTGGCCGGCAGGTTGAGGATCAGCTTCTGCTCGGGCGTCGGCTGGAACACCTCGATCACCGCGTTGCAGACTTCGACGGCGAACTCCGGCTCGGTGGAACTGAAGATCTCCGGCGAGTACTCGAAACGCCAGGCGGTTTCCGGGTTCTGCGCAGCCAGGCGCTTGATGATCTGTGCCGCGTTGACCGCGATGTTCACCACGCCGGCCTTGTCCTGATTGAAGACGATGCGGCGGAAACTCGGTGCGGTGGCGTTGTAGTAGTGGACGATGGCCTGCTTGGCGCCCTTCAGCGACTCGAAGGTGCGGGTGATCAAGTCTTGGCGCGCCTGGGTCAGCACCTGGGTGGTGACGTCGTCAGGGATGTGCTCGCCTTCGATCTGTTCGCGGACGCAGTGGAAGTTGGCCTGCGAAGCAGAGGGGAAGCCGACCTCGATTTCCTTGATGCCGACCTGCACCAGTGTCTTGAAGAAACGCATCTTCTTCGCGGCATCCATCGGCTCGATCAGCGACTGGTTACCATCGCGCAGATCCGAGCTCAGCCAGATCGGTGCCTGGGTGATCGACTTGGATGGCCAGGTGCGATTCGGGATGTCGATGGCCGGAAAGGCGCGATATTTTTTCGATGGGTTCTTGAGCATGGTCATGGTGTTTCCCCAGGTAAAGCTCGAGCTAGCAACTTGTCTGCCCAGTACGGGCAGTGGTTTATGGTGCAAAGCTATTGCTTCATGGTTGTGTCTTGCAAGTCGTGATAGAAAATTGATGGTTTATTGCTGTATTCAGAACTTGTGGGTGATTTGTGCTGGTTAGCAGGTAAAAAGAGAAGATTGATTGCTCGACTCTGTTGCGGCCTCATGTCGCAGCGGCCGGGGCGAAAAGGCTGTGCGATCATCCCGCCAATCCATAGGGTCATGTCACGAAGGACACGCCGGTGACACGCAAACGGTATTCGACAATGAGCATCTGGCTTGGCCTGTTCGCCATGCTGATGATTCATGTCGGCCCGTTGTTCTCCGCCGTCCAGGCCGCCCAGGCCAGTGCGCAGCATCACCATGCCGAGCATGAGCCAACCGCCCACGGTCATCACGGCCAGGCACGTGCGGGCGATCCCGCCTGGCTGGCAGCGCTCGAACTCTGCGGCTACTGCGAGCTGTTGACGGTCAATCCGCCGCTCAGCCTGTCCGTCGATCTGGTGCTGCCTCGCCACGCGCCGGCTTACTTCCACCCACTTCCCGAGCAGCCGCAGGCTCCTGCGCTGCGCCGCAGCAGCGGCCATCCCCGCGCGCCACCGTCTATCCACTGCTGACCGTAATCAGCCGCCTCGTTGCGGCCTAATCACATGCAGAAGTGGAAGTTCTTATGTCCAGCATTACTCATGGCTGTACGGCGCGAGCGCGCCTGTCTGAGCGTTTTTTGATTCAACCATCCCGCCTGCGTTGGCAGTTCGCCCATGCCGCGCTGCTGGGAATGCTCGCCAGTGGCGCACTGGCCGCGGAGGCTGAGCATGCCGGCCATGCGGAGCACGCCGAAGCCGTTGAACTGGCGCCGATGGTCATTACCGGCGTCGGCCAGCAGTCCCCACTGACCGTGGTGACCGACCCCAAGATTCCCCGTCAGCCGATGCCGGCCAGCGA
>DNMQ01000348.1 GCA_003488145.1 Pseudomonas sp. | reverse complement strand
AATGAGGGCACCGTCGTCAGCGTTTCTGACGGTATCGTACGTATCTACGGTCTGGCCGACGTCATGTACGGCGAAATGATCGAGTTCCCTGGCGGCATCTTTGGTATGGCACTGAACCTGGAGCAGGACTCCGTCGGTGCCGTGGTTCTGGGTAACTACCTGGGCCTGACCGAAGGCATGAGCGCCAAGTGCACCGGCCGCATCCTTGAAGTTCCGGTTGGTCCGGAACTGCTGGGCCGCGTAGTCGACGCACTGGGTAACCCGATTGATGGCAAAGGCCCGATCAACGCTCAGGCAACTGACGCGGTCGAGAAGGTTGCGCCGGGCGTGATCTGGCGTAAGTCCGTCGACCAACCGGTGCAGACCGGTTACAAGTCGGTCGACGCCATGATCCCGGTAGGCCGTGGCCAGCGTGAGCTGATCATCGGCGACCGTCAGATCGGCAAGACCGCCCTGGCCATCGACGCCATCATCAACCAGAAGAACAGCGGCATCCGCTGCGTCTACGTAGCCATCGGTCAGAAGCAGTCGACCATCGCCAACGTGGTTCGCAAGCTGGAAGAGCACGGCGCGCTGCACAACACCATCGTCGTTGCTGCGTCCGCCTCCGAATCCGCTGCCCTGCAGTACCTGGCGCCTTACGCTGGTTGCACCATGGGCGAGTACTTCCGCGACCGTGGTGAAGACGCGCTGATCGTGTATGACGATCTGTCCAAGCAGGCTGTGGCGTACCGCCAGATCTCCCTGCTGCTGCGTCGTCCGCCGGGACGTGAAGCCTATCCGGGCGACGTGTTCTATCTCCACAGCCGTCTGCTGGAGCGCGCGTCGCGCGTTTCCGAAGAGTATGTCGAGAAGTTCACCAACGGTGCCGTAACTGGCAAGACCGGCTCGCTGACCGCTTTGCCGATCATCGAAACCCAGGCGGGCGACGTTTCTGCGTTCGTTCCGACCAACGTGATTTCCATCACCGACGGTCAGATCTTCCTGGAATCGGCCATGTTCAACGCAGGTATCCGTCCGGCCGTCAACGCCGGTATCTCGGTATCCCGTGTTGGTGGTGCTGCTCAGACCAAGATCGTCAAGAAGCTGTCTGGTGGTATCCGTACCGCTCTGGCTCAGTACCGTGAACTGGCTGCGTTCGCGCAGTTCGCTTCCGACCTCGACGAAGCGACCCGCAAGCAGCTGGAGCATGGTCAGCGCGTTACCGAACTGATGAAGCAGAAGCAGTACGCGCCGATGTCCATCGCTGACATGTCCCTGTCCCTGTACGCCGCCGAGCGCGGTTTCCTGACGGACGTGGAAGTGGCCAAGGTTGGCGCCTTCGAGCAGGCCCTGATCGCCTTCTTCAACCGCGAGTTCGCCGAGCTGATGGCGAAGATCAACGTGAAGGGTGACTTCAATGACGAAATCGACGCAGGCCTAAAGGCCGGTATCGAGAAGTTCAAGGCCACGCAAAGCTGGTAAGCCGCAGCGGGAGCCGTGAGGCTCCCGCCTGCTAACCCGATAGGTGTCAAATGGCAGGCGCAAAAGAGATTCGCAGCAAGATTGCGAGCATCAAAAGCACGCAGAAGATCACCAGCGCCATGGAGAAGGTGGCGGTCAGCAAGATGCGCAAGGCACAGATGCGCATGGCTGCCAGCCGCCCTTATGCGGAGCGGATCCGGCAGGTAATCGGCCATCTGGCCTTTGCCAACCCGGAATACCGTCATCCGTTCATGGTAGAGCGTCCGGTCAAGCGTGTCGGCTACATCGTCGTGTCGACCGATCGTGGTCTTTGCGGTGGCCTGAACATCAACCTGTTCAAGGTCCTGATCAAGAACATGAAGGAGTGGCACGATCAGAAGGTCGAAGTCGACCTCTGCGTGATCGGCAACAAGGGCGCGAGCTTCTTCCGCAGCTTCGGCGGCAACGTCGTCGCAGCGATCGGCAACCTCGGCGAAGAGCCGTCGATCAACGATCTGATCGGCAGCGTCAAGGTCATGCTGGACGGCTTCCACAATGGCCGTATCGATCGCTTGTACCTGGTATCCAACAAGTTCATCAATACCATGACCCAGAAGCCCACGGTCGACCAACTGCTGCCGCTGGCCGCAGACGAGAACGCCGAGCCGGTCAAGAAAGGTCAGTGGGACTACCTCTACGAGCCGGACGCCCAGCAGCTGCTGGATGCTCTGCTGGTACGGTTCATCGAGTCCCAGGCCTATCAGGCGGTGGTTGAGAACGGCGCAGCCGAACAGGCCGCGCGGATGATTGCCATGAAGAACGCAACCGACAACGCCGGTGAACTGATCGGCGACCTGCAACTGGTCTACAACAAGGCCCGTCAGGCTGCGATCACTCAGGAAATTTCGGAAATCGTCGGCGGCGCTGCCGCGGTTTAAGAACGGTTCAAATATTCAGAGGAACCAAACATGAGTAGCGGACGTATCGTTCAAATCATCGGCGCCGTCATCGACGTGGAATTTCCGCGCGATGTGGTACCGAACGTCTATGACGCGCTGAAAGTTCAAGGCGCCGAGACCACCCTGGAAGTCCAGCAGCAGCTGGGCGACGGCATTGTCCGTACCATCGCCATGGGTTCGACCGAAGGCCTCAAGCGTGGCCTGGACGTCGTCAACACCGGCACCGGTATCTCCGTACCGGTCGGCAAGCAGACCCTGGGCCGCATCATGGACGTCCTGGGTAATCCCATCGACGAAGCCGGCCCGATCGGCGAAGAAGAGCGCTGGACCATCCACCGCGCTGCTCCGTCCTACGCAGAGCAGGCTGGCGGCAATGAACTACTGGAAACTGGCATCAAGGTTATCGACCTGGTTTGCCCGTTCGCCAAAGGCGGTAAGGTCGGTCTGTTCGGTGGTGCCGGTGTAGGCAAGACCGTAAACATGATGGAGCTGATCCGTAACATCGCGATGGAGCACAGCGGTTACTCCGTGTTCGCCGGTGTGGGTGAGCGTACTCGTGAAGGTAACGACTTCTATCACGAGATGAAGGACTCCAACGTTCTGGACAAGGTTGCTCTGGTTTACGGCCAGATGAACGAGCCGCCGGGAAACCGTCTGCGCGTTGCACTGACCGGCCTGACCATGGCCGAGAAGTTCCGTGACGAAGGTCGTGACGTTCTGCTNNCTGGCCGAAGAGATGGGCGTTCTGCAGGAGCGCATCACCTCCACCAAGAACGGCTCGATCACCTCGGTACAGGCCGTATACGTACCTGCGGACGACCTGACCGACCCGAGCCCGGCGACCACCTTCGCCCACCTCGACGCCACCGTCGTACTGTCGCGTGACATCGCCTCCCTGGGTATCTACCCGGCGGTCGATCCGCTCGACTCGACTTCGCGTCAGCTGGATCCGCTGGTGATTGGCCAGGAGCACTACGACACCGCTCGCGGCGTTCAGTACGTGCTGCAGCGCTACAAAGAGCTGAAGGACATCATTGCGATTCTCGGTATGGACGAACTGTCCGAGACCGACAAGCAGCTGGTATCCCGCGCTCGTAAGATCCAGCGCTTCCTGTCCCAGCCGTTCTTCGTGGCCGAAGTCTTCACTGGCTCGCCAGGCAAGTACGTTCCGCTGAAGGAAACCATCCGTGGTTTCTCCGGCATCCTCAATGGCGACTACGACCATCTGCCGGAACAGGCGTTCTACATGGTCGGCACCATCGACGAAGCCATCGAGAAAGCCAAGAAACTGTAACTGGCGCGCCCGTTCGCGGGCGCCAACCAGCCTGACCGGCAGCTGCTGGTCAGGCTGATTACCGAGGCATGAACATGGCTATGACAGTGCATTGCGACATCGTCAGTGCGGAAGAAGAGCTGTTCTCGGGGCTGGTGGAAATGGTCGTCGCCCACGGCAACCTGGGTGACATCGGCGTTCTGCCGGGTCACGCGCCGCTGCTGACTGATCTCAAGCCGGGTCCGGTTCGAGTGATCAAGCAGGGTGGTGACGAGGAGATCTTCTACATCTCCGGCGGCTTCATCGAAGTGCAGCCGAACATGGTGAAGGTTCTCGCCGATACCGCTACGCGCGCCAAGGACATCGACGAAGCTGCCGCTCAGGCTGCCGTCAAAGCTGCCGAGAAGGCCCTGCACGAGAAGGGCGCGGAGTTCGATTACGGCTCCGCCGCCGCTCGCCTGGCCGAGGCCGCAGCCCAGCTGCGAACCATCGAGGCAATGCGCAAGAAGTACGGCCGACACTGATCGGCAAGCGACTTCATCGCGCACGAGTAAAAGGGTAGCCTTGGCTACCCTTTTTCTTTTTCTGCCATTTGTCGGCGCTGATACCAGCTGCACTCTTATGTACGGGTGAGCTGACGGGCCGATACCGCTCAGGAATCGCTTCATGTCTCTCGATATCGTCATTCTCGCCGCTGGCCAGGGCACGCGCATGCGTTCGGCGCTGCCCAAGGTTCTGCATCCGGTCGCCGGAAAATCCATGCTCGGGCACGTGATCGACACCGCGCGTGCATTGCAGCCGAAAAGCATCCAGGTGGTTATTGGCCACGGTGCCGAGCAGGTGCGCCAGCGACTGGCCGGCGATGATCTCGCCTTCGTCGTTCAGGCCGAGCAGCTGGGAACCGGCCATGCTGTAGCCCAGGCGTTGCCGAATCTGTCGGCCGAGCGCGTGCTGATCCTTTACGGTGACGTACCACTGATCGAAGCCGACACCCTGCAGCGGCTGTTGCAGAAGGTCGGGCCGGAGCAACTCGCGCTGCTGACGGTGAAGCTTGACGACCCAACCGGCTATGGACGCATCGTCCGCGACGCACGCGGCGAAGTGCGGGCTATCGTCGAGCACAAGGATGCCAGCGACGAGCAGAAGGCGATCCGCGAGGGCAATACCGGGATTCTCGCCGTACCGGGCAGCCGTATCGGCGAATGGCTGGGTCGCCTGTCCAACAGCAATGCCCAGGGCGAGTACTACCTGACTGACGTCATCGCCATGGCTGTGGCCGACGGTCTGCGCGTGGCCACCGAGCAGCCGCTGGACGCCATGGAAGTGCAAGGCGCCAACGACCGTATCCAGCTGGCCGAGCTGGAACGCCATTACCAGCAGCGTGCCGCTCGTCGTTTGATGGCCCTGGGCGTGACGCTGCGCGACCCGGCACGTTTCGATCTGCGTGGTGAGGTGGAGGTCGGGCGAGACGTGCTGATCGACGTGAATGTGGTGCTCGAAGGCACGGTGGTCATCGAAGACGACGTGCAGATCGGACCGAACTGCGTGATCAAGGACAGCACCCTGCGCCGAGGCGCGGTGGTCAAGGCCAACTCTCACCTCGAGGGAGCGGTGGTCGGCGAAGGCGCCGATTGTGGTCCGTTCGCTCGCCTGCGTCCAGGCAGCGTGCTTGGCGCCAAGGCGCATGTCGGCAACTTCGTCGAGCTGAAGAACGCGACCCTCGGCGATGGCGCCAAGGCCGGGCATCTCAGCTACCTCGGTGACGCCGAGATCGGCGCGCGGACCAACATCGGTGCCGGTACCATCACTTGCAACTACGATGGCGCCAACAAATTCAGGACGGTGATGGGCGAGGACGTTTTCATCGGCTCCAACAGTTCGCTGGTTGCACCGCTGAATCTCGGTGATGGCGCAACGACCGGCGCCGGTTCGACGATCACCGAGGACGTGCCGGCCCATACCCTGGGCCTCGGCCGCGGTCGCCAGCGCAATATCGAAGGCTGGCAGCGACCGAAGAAGCAGTCGTAGATCCGCGTTTGGCGCGGGATGCCGGCCTGCTCCCCGCTGGCGGTGGGCGACGCCGGATCGCCAGCAGCTTGCAGCTCATAAGCACTTATGTTTTGATTCGCGCCGTTATCTTTCGAATCGAAACATATCTATGTCGAAGCGCAACACCCCACAACGTCGTCATGCGATCCTCGCCTTGCTCAACGAGCTCGGCGAGGTCAGTGTGGATGAGCTGTCGCGGCGCTTCGAAACCTCGGAAGTCACCATCCGCAAGGACCTCGCTGCGCTGGAGAAAAATGGCCTGTTACTGCGCCGCTACGGCGGTGCGGTTCCGCTGCCTCAGGAGCTGATCGGCGACAGCGTGCAGCCCGTTTCGCCCTGGAAGCAGGCGATCGCCCGTGCTGCGGTTGGCTGCATCCGCGAGCACGCGCGGATCATCATCGACAGCGGCACCACCACGGCGGCGATGATTCCTCAGCTCGGCCACAAGCACGGGCTGGTGGTGATGACCAATTCGCTGAACGTGGTCAATGCGCTGCGCGAGCTGGAGCATGAGCCGGTGCTGCTGATGACCGGCGGCACCTGGGACCCGCATTCGGAGTCCTTTCAGGGCCAGGTCGCCGAGCAGGTGCTGCGCTCCTATGACTTTGACCAACTGTTCATCGGTGCCGATGGCATCGATCTGGAGCGGGGCACCACCACCTTCAACGAACTGCTAGGGTTGTCCCGAGTGATGGCCGACGTCGCGCGCGAAGTCATCGTGCTCGCCGAGGCTGACAAGATCGGTCGGCGCATCCCCAATCTCGAGCTGCCCTGGAGCAGCGTGCATACCCTGATTACCGATGAACGCCTCAGCGACGAGGCGCGCAGCAGCATCCTGGCCCGCGGCGTCAAACTGATCTGCGTGGCCGTCGAAACCAATCTGGAGACCTGAGCATGTGTGGCATCGTTGGCGCCGTCGCCGAACGCAACATCACCGCGATCCTTCTCGAAGGCCTCAAGCGCCTGGAATACCGTGGCTATGACAGTGCCGGCGTTGCCGTGCTGGACGAGAACGGCGCACTCGAGCGCCTGCGCCGCAACGGCAAGGTTGCAGAACTGGAGCAGGCCCAGCAACAGACGCAGCTGGCCGGCCGCCTGGGCATTGCGCATACTCGCTGGGCAACCCACGGTGCGCCCTGCGAGCGCAATGCCCATCCGCATTTCTCCGGTGATGATCTGGCCGTGGTGCACAACGGCATCATCGAGAACCATGAGGCGCTGCGGGCCCAGCTCAAGGAAATGGGTTACGTATTCCTCTCGGATACCGACACCGAAGTCATCGTGCACCTGCTGCACCACAAGCTCGATTCGCTCGGCGACCTCACCGCTGCGCTGAAGGCGGCAGTCAAGGAACTGCATGGCGCCTACGGACTGGCGGTGATCAGTGCGCGGCAGCCGGATCGCCTGCTCGCCGCGCGCAGCGGCAGCCCGCTGGTGATCGGTCTGGGCCTGGGCGAAAACTTCCTCGCCTCGGACCAGCTGGCGCTGCGTCAGGTCACCGACCGTTTCATGTATCTGGAAGAGGGCGACATCGCCGAAATCCGCCGCGATGCGGTGCAGATCTGGGATGTCGACGGCCAGCCGGTGCAGCGCGAGGCCGTGCAGTACCACGAAGGTGCCGAGGCGGCGGACAAGGGCGAGTACCGCCACTTCATGCTCAAGGAGATTCACGAGCAGCCGAAGGTGGTGCAGCGCACTCTGGAAGGCCGGCTAGGCGATCATCAGGTGCTGGTGCAGGCGTTCGGACCGCAAGCCGCCGAGCTGTTCGCCAAAGTGCGCAATGTGCAGATCGTCGCCTGTGGCACCAGCTATCACGCCGGCATGGTCGCGCGTTACTGGCTGGAGGAGCTGGCCGGCATACCCTGTCAGGTCGAGGTTGCCAGCGAATTCCGCTACCGCAAGGTAGTGGTGCAGCCGGACACCCTGTTCGTCACCATCTCCCAGTCCGGCGAGACGGCAGATTCGCTGGCAGCGCTGCGTAACGCCAAGGCGCGCACCGAGCAGGAAGGTCGCTATCTCGCCAGCCTGGCGATCTGCAACGTCGGCATCAGTTCGCTGGTGCGCGAATCGGACCTGACTCTGCTCACCCAGGCCGGCCCGGAAATCGGCGTGGCTTCGACCAAGGCCTTCACCACCCAGCTGGTTGGTCTGCTGTTGCTGACGCTGTCGCTGGGCCAGGTCCGGGGCACGCTTTCCCCTGCGCTGGAGGCCGAACTGGTTGACGAGCTGCGCCGGCTGCCGACCCGCCTGGGTGAGGCGCTGGCGATGGACGCTACGGTGGAGAAGATTTCCGAGCACTTCGCCGAGAAGCATCACACCCTGTTCCTCGGCCGCGGCGCTCAGTATCCGGTGGCGATGGAGGGTGCGCTCAAGCTCAAGGAAATCTCCTATATCCATGCCGAGGCCTACCCGGCCGGTGAGCTCAAGCACGGCCCGC
>DNMQ01000349.1:7129-9968 GCA_003488145.1 Pseudomonas sp. | reverse complement strand
ACCAAGCAGTACGCCAAGCTCTTCGAACTCGAAGGCGTGGATCTGGAGTTCCGCCCGGATGCACTCAAGGCAGTCGCTTCGCGTGCTCTTGAGCGCAAGACCGGCGCACGTGGTCTGCGTTCGATTCTTGAAGGTGTGTTGCTCGACACGATGTACGAGATTCCTTCGCAGAAGGAGGTCAGCAAGGTTGTCATCGATGAAAGCGTGATTGAAGGCACATCTCAGCCGTTGCTGATTTACGAGAACACCGAGCCGCCAGCCAAGGCGGCGCCTGAGGCGTAATCGAACAAAGGGGCCTGCGGGCCCCTTTGCATTTGGTCCGCCGCCTTGTTTTTTACGGTGTGTGCCCTCATCTTTGTTGCAAGGGCATCGCCCATCCGTTTACCGCCGAATGGCCGCCGTAGAGCTGAATTATGAAGACAACCATCGAATTGCCCCTTTTGCCGCTGCGCGATGTGGTGGTTTACCCGCACATGGTGATCCCGCTTTTCGTTGGCCGTGAAAAATCCATCGAAGCACTCGAATCCGCCATGGCCGGCGATAAGCAGATCCTCTTGCTGG
Source organism: Pseudomonas sp. (assembly GCA_003488145.1). GTDB lineage: Bacteria > Pseudomonadota > Gammaproteobacteria > Pseudomonadales > Pseudomonadaceae > Stutzerimonas. The sequence continues at coordinate 9,407 of DNMQ01000349.1, read as the reverse complement.
CGCAGAAGAACCCCGCTGATGACGATCCAGGTGAAGATGCGCTGTACCGTGTTGGCACGGTGGCGACCGTGCTGCAGCTTCTCAAGCTGCCAGACGGAACCGTCAAGGTACTGGTCGAGGGCGAGCAACGTGGTGTGATCGAGCGCTTCGTCGAGGTGGATGACCACTGCCGCGCCGAAGTTTCCTTGATCGAAGAAGCTGAGGTCGACGCGCGCGAATCCGAAGTATTCACGCGCAGCCTGCTCAGCCAGTTCGAACAGTACGTGCAGCTGGGCAAGAAGGTTCCCGCCGAGGTTCTTTCCTCGCTGAGCAGCATCGATGAGCCCGCGCGTCTGGTCGATACCATGGCTGCGCATATGGCGCTGAAGATCGAGCAGAAGCAGCAGATTCTCGAAATCACCGACCTCCCGGCGCGCGTCGAACACGTACTTGCGCTGCTTGATGCCGAGATCGATCTGCTGCAGGTCGAAAAGCGCATTCGCGGTCGCGTGAAGAAGCAGATGGAGCGCAGCCAGCGCGAGTACTACCTGAATGAGCAGATGAAGGCCATTCAGAAGGAGCTCGGCGATATCGACGAGGGCCACAACGAAGTCGACGAGCTGAAGAAGCGCATCGAGAACGCCGGCCTCAGCAAGGACGCCTACACCAAGGCCAACGCCGAACTCAACAAGCTCAAGCAGATGTCTCCGATGTCGGCCGAGGCGACAGTGGTTCGTACCTATATCGATTGGCTGGTAAATGTGCCGTGGAAGGCTGCCAGCAAGGTGCGCCTGGATCTGGCGAAGGCTGAAGAGGTACTGGATGCCGATCATTACGGCCTAGAAGAGGTCAAGGATCGTATCCTTGAGTATCTTGCCGTCCAGAAGCGCGTGAAGAAGCTCAAGGGGCCGGTGCTGTGCTTGGTAGGGCCGCCGGGCGTGGGTAAGACCTCGCTGGCCGAGTCTATTGCACGCTCGACCAATCGCAAGTTTGTACGCATGGCACTGGGCGGCGTACGGGACGAGGCCGAGATTCGAGGTCACCGCCGTACATACATCGGCTCCATGCCCGGTCGTTTGATTCAGAAGATGACCAAGGTAGGGGTTCGCAATCCCCTGTTCCTGCTCGACGAGATCGACAAGATGGGCAGCGACATGCGAGGTGATCCGGCGTCGGCTCTGCTGGAAGTGCTCGACCCCGAACAGAACCACAATTTCAACGATCACTACCTCGAGGTGGACTACGATCTTTCGGACGTGATGTTCCTCTGCACGGCCAACTCAATGAATATTCCTGCGCCGCTGCTCGACCGTATGGAGGTCATCCGGCTGCCGGGCTACACCGAGGACGAGAAGGTCAACATCGCCATTCGTTACCTGGCGCCCAAGCAGATCGAGGCCAACGGCCTGAAGAAAACCGAGTTGGAGTTTCAGGAGGCGGCGATTCGCGACATCATCCGCTACTACACCCGCGAGGCGGGTGTGCGCAGCCTGGAGCGCCAGCTGGCCAAGGTATGCCGCAAGGTCGTGAAGGAGCATGCCGCGGAGAAGCGTTTCCACGTGGTCGTGGACGCCGAATCCCTTGAGCATTTCCTGGGCGTTCGCAAGTTCCGTTACGGGCTTGCCGAACAACAGGATCAGGTAGGGCAGGTCACTGGCCTTGCCTGGACCCAGGTTGGCGGCGAACTGCTTACCATTGAGGCTGCTGTGGTGCCCGGAAAGGGCCGCCTGACCAAGACCGGTTCGCTGGGCGAGGTCATGGGCGAATCGATCACCGCGGCTCTTACAGTGGTTCGTAGCCGTGCCGCGAGCCTGGGCATGGCGGCTGATTTCCACGAGAAGCAGGACATTCACATCCACGTGCCCGAAGGTGCGACTCCGAAAGACGGCCCGAGCGCCGGTATCGGCATGTGCACTGCACTGGTTTCCGCGCTGACTCAAATTCCGGTGCGCGCAGATGTCGCAATGACCGGCGAAATAACATTGCGCGGGCAAGTGCTTGCAATTGGCGGATTGAAGGAAAAACTTCTGGCTGCTCATCGGGGTGGGATCAAGACGGTGATCATTCCGGAAGAAAATCAGCGTGATCTGAAAGAGATTCCTGAAAATATTAAGCAGGACCTGCAGATTAAACCGGTGAAGTGGATTGACGAGGTCCTGCAAATTGCGCTGCAATACGCGCCGGAGCCCTTGCCCGATGCGGCTCCCGAGATTGTTGCAAAGGACGACAAGCGCGAGCCTGATTCCAAGGAGCGAATCAGCACGCATTAGTCTGGAAGGCCACGTTGACACACTTCAGG
>DNMQ01000349.1:0-7057 GCA_003488145.1 Pseudomonas sp. | reverse complement strand
GGCGCCCTGAAGGCTGGTGACTCCGTGGTACTGGTTGGTTTCGGTACTTTCGCCGTCAAGGAGCGCGCTGCGCGCACTGGCCGCAACCCGCAGACTGGCAAGCCGATCAACATCGCTGCTGCCAAGATCCCGGGCTTCAAAGCTGGCAAGGCTCTGAAAGACGCTGTCAACTAAGCGTCTTTCTACCCGGCCAGTCAGCTCGCGCTGCACTGGCACGGGGCGGTTGTCGAGCAGGCCTGGCCTGCTGCAATCTGGCTTGGGGGAATAAGCCCAACCGCTCCAAAAGCTCCGAGAAGGCGCATCCCTGGATGCGCCTTTCTTTTATCCGGTTTCCACCCGCGTTGCGCATCCGATCGCGCCGCAGACTCCTGGGGGTCGCATGCTTCAGAACATCAGGGACAATTCGCAAGGCTGGATAGCCAAAACCATCATCGGCATCATCGTAATGCTGCTGGCGTTGACTGGCTTCGAGGCTATCTTCAATGCCGCGAGCAACAACCAGAATGCCGCGGAGGTCAACGGCGAGGAGATTTCCCGTTACGACCTTGACCAGGCAATGAACATGCAGCGGCGCCAGCTGGCGCAACAGCTTGGCCAGGATTTCGATGCTTCGTTGCTGGATGATCGTCTGCTTCGTGATTCCGCGCTCGGTTCGCTGATTGATCGCATGTTGCTGTTGCAGAGTGCCAAGAACGCCAATTTCGCCTTCTCCAGCGAAGCGCTCGACCAGCTGATTCTGCAAACCCCCGAATTTCAGGTTGACGGCGCTTTCAGCGCTGCACGTTTCGATCAGGTCATTCAGCAGATGGGCTATTCCCGTCTCCAGTTCCGCCAACTGCTCGAGCAGGAAATGCTCATCGGACAGCTGCGGGCCGGCATCTCCGGAACCGGGTTCGTTACCGATCAGCAGGTTGATAACTTCGCGCGTCTCGAAATGCAGACTCGCGACTTCGCCACGCTCACCCTGCCTGCTCAGCAGGAGGCAATTGAGGTCGGTGACGAACAGATCAAGGAATACTACGAGGCAAACACTGACCGTTTCCGTACACCTGAGCAGGTCATCGTCGAGTATGTCGAGTTGAAGAAAGAGTCATTCTTCGATCAGGTCGAAGTGTCTGACGAGGAGCTGCAGGAGCTTTATCAGAAGCAGATCGCCAATCTGGCCGAGCAGCGTCGCGCTGCGCATATCCTCATCGAGACCGGCGGTGAGCTGAGCGACGACGAAGCCAAAGCCAAGATCGATGAAATTGCTACCCGGGTGAAGAACGGTGACGACTTCGCTGTAGTCGCCAAGGAAGCCTCTCAGGATCCAGGTTCTGCGAGCGAGGGTGGTGACCTTGGATTCGCCGGACCGGGCGTATATGACCCGGCATTCGAAGATGCACTCTATGCCTTGAATGAGGGCGAGGTCTCGGCACCGGTCAAATCCGAATTCGGCTGGCACATCATCAAGCTGCTGGGTGTTCAGTCGCCGGAGGTTCCTGCCTTCGAGAGCTTGAAGCCCCAGCTGGTACGCGAGCTCAAGGCGCAGCAGGTCGAGCAGCGCTTCGTCGAGACCAGCAAGCAGCTGGAAGATTCGGCATTCGAAGCATCCGACCTGGCCCAGCCCGCTCAGGAGCTCGGCTTGATGGTGCAGACCACAGAAGCCTTCGGGCGTGACGGTGGCGAAGGCATCACGGCCAATCGTCAGGTGATCCAGGCTGCTTTCAGCGACGAAGTACTCGTGGATGGCGCCAACAGCAGCGTCATCGAGCTCGATCCCGATACCTCCATTACACTGCGCGTGAAGGAACACCTGAAGCCTGCGGCTATCCCGCTTGCGGATGTGCGTGAGGATATCGTTCAGCAGCTTCAGCGCAGCCTGGCTGCCGAAGCGGCACGCGCCAAGGGCGAACAGTTGTTGGCGGACCTGCGTAAAGGGCAGCAGCCTGATGACGCCCAATGGCAGGCCGTAGAGGCTGCCACGCGCAGCCAGGAAGGCGTTGCACCAGCCCTATTGCAGGCGGTATTCCGCATGCCGCGTCCGGAACAGCAGGATAAGCCGAGCTATTCCGGCGTGGCGCTGAGCAACGGCGATTACGCGGTTGTACGCCTGAACGGCGTCAATGAGCCGGAAGCGGCGCTGACCGATGAAGAGAAGCTGAATTATCGACGCTTCCTTGCATCTCGCGTCGGCCAGCAGGACTTCGCAGCGTTTCGGCAGAAGCTGCAGGCTGAGGCGGAAATCGAAAGATTCTGACTGCCAACTGACAGACGAAACCACTCGGTTTCGTCTGTCAAACAGAGAGGACGCCCCGACTGGTTCGGGGCGTTTTCGTTTGAAGCTGTTGAGTGTCAGCGGAGCAGTTTGCGCCCCAGCCAAGGCCCTTGGCGTAGCACTGCCGCGTGAACCTGCACCAGTTCCGCGCCTGCACGCATGCGTGCCTGTAGCTGGCTTGCGGTCTGGATGCCGCCAACCGAAAGCAAAGCCATGTCATTTCCGCAGAACCGACGCAGGTGCTCGATCTGGTCGCAGGCTTGCGCCTGTCGTTGTGGGTCTTGCCAGGCCAGATAGCGCTCGCGCGTCGCCGGTGGCCCAGGGTCATGGGCAGCGAGCAGTCCGTCGAATCCAAGCTCAAGTAGCAGCCCGGCAAGCGAGAAGGGAATCTGCTCAGGAAGGCAGCGCAGCTTGGCTATCAGCGGAACCCAACGCTTACCTTTCAGATTAAGCTGATGCTGTTCTTCACGAAGCGCGGTCAGCAGGTTGTGCAACCGTGCGCCCTGATGAAGCAGCGGGGCGCTGGACGGGCCGATCAGGTTCAACACGAGATAGTCAGCATGCCGCCAGGCACCGCGTAGCAACGCGCAGGTCTCGGCGGTGGAGCATCTGGCGTCCAGGGTCAGATTCACGCCTAGGCGTGCATCGCCTGGCGGGATTGGCTGCAGCCGGGCGAGCGCAGCCGCTGTCAGGCTGCCGATCTCGTTGAAGCCGAATCCCAGCGGCTCGACACGCCGTCCCAGTGCACCGTGGCGGTCGAAGCCCGCCGCAATACCCAACGGCGTCGGGAATTCCAGCCCCATTACCGTGACCGGGTGGCGCGGCACCGCGCTCAGGCGGCACGCGACGCTGGTGAGATTGAGAGCGATACGATTGCGCAGCGCTTGCCAATCCATCAGCTTATCCATGGCGTTGCTCGAAGTCCGCCATGAAATCCACGAGCTGTTGCACACCCGATACTGGCATCGCGTTGTATAGGCTGGCCCGCACACCGCCAAAGGCAGCATGCCCGCGCAGATGGGTCAGGCCGCATTGCTCGGCCTGGTCAAGGAAGATCTCGGTCAGCTCTGCGTCGGCCAGTTGAAAGCAGACATTGATCGACGAGCGCTCCTGGACCTTCTGCGGGCAGTGGTAGAGATCGCTGCCGTCGATGTAGCGGTACAGCAGCGCGCTTTTTTGTCGAGCAGCCGTTGCCATCGCCTCAGCGCCGCCTCGTTGCTTGATCCAGCGCAGCATCAATGCAGCGACATACAGGGTGAAGGTCGGTGGTGTATTGAAACGGCTCTGTTGCTCGGCTTGGACTGCATAGCTGAATGCGGCTGGGAGACCAGCTGGCGGTGCTTGCAGAAGATCGTCGCGCACGATGACGACGCACAGCCCGGCTGCACCCAGGTTCTTCTGCGTGCTGGCGTAGATCACTCCGAAGCGCTCGACTGGAACGGGGCGGGTGAGGAAATCCGAGGTCATGTCCACAACCAGGGGCACCGGCAGCGCGGGAAACTCCTGCAGTTGCAGTCCATTGGCGGTTTCGTTGCTTGTGATATGGCAGTAGCCAGCGAACGGATCGAGCCGCCAGTGCGCTGGTGAGGGCAGGGCGGTGAAGTCCTGATCCGCCCCACTGGCGATGACGTTCACAGGCGCGTGACGGCGCCCCTCGGCAATTGCCTTGCGTGCCCAGTGACCGCTTTCCAGGTAGTCCGCGCTTTGTCCCGGGCGCAGCAGATTGATCGGTAGCAGGCCGAACTGCGCCGATGCGCCGCCTTGCATGAATAGCACGCGATAGTTGCTCGGAATCTCCAGTAGTGCGCGCAGGTCGGCTTCGGTTTCAGCCATCAGCTGTTTGAAGGCGCTGCTGGTGAAGGGCTGCTCCAGTATGGAGAGTCCGCTGCCACGCCAGTCCTGCATTTCCTCGCGGATCTGCGCTAACACTTCGGTAGGCAGCATCGCCGGGCCGGCAGCGAAGTTGTAGTGCCCGGACCGCTCAGAATAGATGCAGGCCATGACTACCACTCGCCATGAGGAACAGCAGAGGAAAGGACAGGATGGTGTTGCTGCGCGACGAAAGGAAGGTGATCCGCGAGCAGCGCACACGCTCCTCCAATGTCGCTGGGACGAAGCCGAGTAGCTTCTTCTGATGCGGCCAGAGCACCAGCCAGAGGTTGAGCAGCATCAGCGTGCCAATCCAGGCACCAAGACCGATCACCGCCAGTGGGCCCTCCAGCAGCAGCGCCTCGACCAGCCAGCCGCGCTGCCAGAGCATGAGCATGCCGGACGCCCAGACCACCGCTGAAGCGTAGCGGAAGATGCCATGCTCACGTTTCATCCGCGCTTCCAGATCGCTGTTCAGCGTAGCGGTGTCGATGCCGTTCTGCAGTGGCACGAAACGCGGGTTCTGGATGAAGTTGGCATAGTTGTGCCCGACCCAGACCAGTGCGAACAGTAGGTGCGCATAGCGGGCCAGCAGATCGAGGATCGGCAACTGCATGCTCATGTCACCAGCCAGTAACGCAGTAACAGGTAGCAGCCGAGCGTCAGCGCGAGGCCGGCGCTGACGGTGCCGCCGAACGAGTCATGGGGCAGTTTCAAGTTCCACCCCCTGACTGGCCTGTCGGGCGATCAGCGTGCCTTGCGGGCGCGTGGCATCCTGCGCCAGTTCAACGGCTTGGCGAATCAGCTGATGATGTGGAGATTTACTGCAGGCCGGGTCGGTGTTGGCACCGTTGCCGGTCAGCAGCAGCGCCTGGCAGCGACACCCGCCGAAATCCTTTTCCTTATCGTCACAGCTGCGGCAGGGTTCGGGCATCCAGGTGTCGCCACGGTAGAGGTTGAATACCGGTGAGTCGTGCCAGATCTGCTCCAGCCGTTGCTGCCGCACGTTGGGGAAGGTGAGGTCTTTGAAGTTGCTGGCCTGGGAGCAGGGCAGCACGTTGCCGTTTGGCGCGATGGTGACGTGAATGGCGCCCCAGCCGTTCATGCAGGCCTTGGGACGACCTTCGTAATAGTCAGGGATGACGAAGAAGATGGTCAGTCGATCACCAAAACGCTCACGCGCCTTGTGCACCTCGTCTTCGGCTCTCTGCAATTCGGCATGGGTCGGCATCAGCGCATCGCGGTTGAGCAGCGCCCAGTTGTAGTACTGCACGTTCGCCAGCTCGAGGTACTCGACTCCCAGTTCGACGGCGAACTCGATGATGTCCGGCACCTGAGCGATGTTCTGCCGGGTGATCGGTACGTTGAGCACCATGGGGAAGTCCATTGACTTGATCAGGCGTGCCATGCCGAGCTTGCGCTCCAGGGCATCGACGCCGGCCAGCTGACGTGCCACGTCACGGTCGGTGGACTGGAAACCGAGCTGGATGTGGCGTAGTCCAGCATCCTTCAGGCCGCGTAGGCGCGCCTCGGTCAGTCCAATGCCGGAAGTGATCAGGTTGGTGTAGTAACCCATGCGGTCAGCCTCGGCGACCAGCGTTTCGAGGTCCTTGCGTAGCGTGGGCTCGCCGCCGGAAAAGCCGATCTGCATCGCACCCATGGCGCGGGCCTGGGCCATCACGTCGATCCACTCGGCGGTGCTCAACTCATCCTGACGGTAATCGGCAAAGTTGCGTGGATTACTGCAGAACACGCACTGCAACGGGCATTGGTAGGTCAGCTCCAGTAGCAGCCAGACCGGGTTGCCGCTGCCGTCAAGCCTTAACTCGGATCCAGCCCTTGCCATGGGACACCTCCAGGAAGTTCAGGACGCCGTTGCGAATCGTGTCGACGTCGGATGCGTTGTAGCTGAGGGCCAGCTGGTCGATCAGCTCGGCGACGCTGGTCTTGCCGTCGCAGCGCTGCAGAATCTCGCCGCCGGTGGCGTTCAGCTTGACGATGCCTTCGGGGTACAGCAGCACGTGGGCATGCTGTGAGTCTTCCCAGCGAAAGAGGAAAGGCGGGCGGATCTCGTAACAGCTGGCGGGCAAAATTTTTGTCGTTGTCATCATGTCCATCCTCGCTCGACCGGCGTGAAGCCATGTGCGATCACGCCGGTCAGGGGCTCAGCGTACGTAGACGTACGCAGTGACTTCGAAGCCCAGACGCAGATCGCAGAAGTCCGGATCGATCCACTGCATTGCGTATCTCCTTTCATGTTGTCGTTGGGAAATGCGGTACCGCAGCTCGAAGCTAAGGCGCTTTGCAGGGGCGTCTAATAAGACTTTGGGGTCGGTTTTGCAGGCTTTTGGTCGTGCTTTTCTTGCGCTCGGAGAATATTTGCGCTGTGGTTCTGCGCCCTTGTCTGGGGTCATTTTTGCCGCGTGGATCAGGGGCTAGCCTGTGCGGCTTTTTGGTCGAGAAACGCGCGTCGGAGATAGGCTAGAAGCCGCGATACAGCGGGCTGTGCGCCTTGGCATCTACTACCAAATGAGGAATCCTCAGCTGCCATGGTTGCATACCGGAGCCTGGAGCGGGCTGCCTAAGATCGGTCCATGCCCTGCGCACTTCCCGGCGCAGGCTCTGACAAGCAGAAGAAGAGAGGCCCATCATGATCTACGCCCAGCCCGGTACCCCAGGCGCCGTCGTTTCCTTCAAGCCCCGTTACGGCAACTACATCGGTGGTGAGTTCGTCCCGCCGGTCAAAGGCGAGTACTTCGTCAACACCTCGCCCGTCAATGGTGAAGTGATCGCCGAATTCCCGCGTTCGGGCGCTGAAGACATCGAGAAGGCGCTGGATGCCGCGCATGCAGCCGCCGACGCCTGGGGTCGTACCTCGGTGCAGGACCGCGCCAATATCCTGCTGAAGATTGCCGATCGCATCGAAGCCAA
>DNMQ01000445.1 GCA_003488145.1 Pseudomonas sp. | reverse complement strand
GCGCGTGCGCTCGGGGGTCCGCGTGCCCTGTTCCTCGATGCTTGCGAGGATCGAGACGCGTCGCTCGTCCAGCTCGCGCAAGTAGCGCAGGCGCTCTTCCAGGTTACGCAGCTGGGTATCGTCGAGGCTGCCGGTGACTTCCTTGCGATAGCGGGCGATGAAGGGGACGGTGGAGCCTTCGTCGAGCAGCGCCACGGCGGCGGCGACCTGTTGCGGGCGTACGCCCAGCTCGTTGGCGATACAGGAATTGATGCTGTCCATGTGGTGTCCTGCGGGCGGAATGACGGCCGGCCGGCCAGAAAAGCGGGCAAGTATAACTGCGCCCGCTTGAACTGGGTCGGTCAGGACGACCGCTTCGTCAGCGGAAATCCGCGTATGGCGTCAGAGGCTCGACCGGCAGAGGTAGGTTTCCGCGCCAGGGCATCAGGTTGTAACGCAGGTAGAGCAGCGCGCGGCTGGGTGCGTAATCGTCGCTGTGCAGCAGGCTGACGCCGCCGCCCAGGACGAAATGATCGCTCAGGCGCCGTTCGAACAAGCCCTGCAGACGATAGCTGATGCCGCGATTGGTGGAGCCTTTGCTTTCGCCATTTGCTGCGGCAGCTGCTCTCTGCTCGCTGCTCAACAGCGAACGCAGCGGATAGTCAGGGCCGCCATCGCTCTGCGATACCGACCAGCCGACGCTGCTTTCCAGCAGCACGGACCAGTCTTCGTTACGCCAGGCGTAGCTCACTGGCACGCTGATGGAGTTGTAGTTCTGCGGGCTCCAGTAGCCGCCCTGGCCCAGGGTGTAGCCGCTCAGGTCCTTGTCGTAGCCGAAATGGATGAACGTCAGGCCGGTACGCACGCGCTCGCTGGGGCTGTCGACCAGCTTGTAGTAGTAGCCGGTCATTGCCGTGGTGCGATTGTTGCGCGCGACATTGTCACCAAGCAGCCAGTGATAGCCCAGCGAGGCCCATACGCCATGTGCGCCGCCCTGGTCCCAGCTCAAGCCAAGGCTGCTGCCGTTCGCGGTCACGGCGCCCCACTGCTCGCCTGTCACCGGATCGCGACTGCCGCCATAGGACAGCAGGGAGTTGCTCATCGGTCGGCGCGACGCAGTGAGCGACAGGCCGAAGGGCCCGGCGTCGCCGCGGCCGGTGATACCGCCATAGACATTATTGATCTCGAACCCCTGGGTCAGGCCCAGATCGGCTTCCCAGCGCTCGTCGCGCCAACCGCCGGCCAGTACCGCGGCTTCGGCCTGCTGACGCTTGTCCACGCATTTGCCGTCGTCGAACGCGCAGGTGCCAAAGGGGGCGTCGCTTTCCAGCTTGCCGGCATCCAGCGCCAGCCGCTCGGCGCGGACAAAGCTGCGCCCATTGGCTGCCGGCCATTCCACGTGCAGCAGCGTCGTGTCGGTCAGCAGTTCGGAGATGCCCGGGGTGCCGTCGTCGTTGCGCCAGCCGTGGTCATGCAGCAGCGTCACGGTGACATCCTGCTGCTGGTGCAGGTTCGCCACATCGCTGCGCAGGCTGCGGATCAGCCAGTCGTCCGTCTCGTTCTCACGGGTAGCCTGGGTCAGATCGGCGTCGCTCGCGCCTTCCGGCACCAGTTCGGCATCGACCATGGCCTTGCGGTAGTAAGCCATCGCACGGTCCGGCTCGGTCCTGGCCAGCAGGCGTGCCGTATCGCGGCGCAGCAGCGGGTCCGGCTCCTCGACCTGAGCCTCCAGCTGCTCGAGCATCTGCCGGGCCTTTGCCACTTCGCCGACCGCCGCCCAGCTGTTGGCCAGGCGCCGAATGGCGTTCGACTCATCGTTGCCGAACTGTGGCGGTGCGTCATGCAGGGCCTGGCTGGCTTCCTTCACCTGTCCCGCGGCGAGCAGCAGCTCGATCTGGGCGAGTCGTGCCGCGGCGTGTTCCGGATCGATGCGCAGCGCGCGTGCCAGATAGGACTGTGCTGCGGCTGGCTCGCCGCGCTCCACCGCCCAGTCGGCCAACAGCAGGAGGTCGTCCACCGAGTCTCCATGGCTGCGCAGGCGCTGCTGCATCAGATCGGCCGCCGCGGTTTCTCGCCCCGCCGCGCGCAGCTTGGCTACACGCGACATGAATTCGCGCCGCTCGACACGCGTCGCAAGCGCGCGGATGTCATCGTTCCAGTCGCTCGCCTGGATCTGTTGCAGGCTGGTCAGGGCCTGGGCGTCGCGTTCGGCCGCGGCGAGATAGAGCGCATGTGCATAGCGTGTGGTCGGATCAGCGGGCTTGCGCGCGAGCAAGTCATCGAAGGTGCTGTCCGCCTCGTAGAAGGCGCCCTGCGTACGTAGCGAATTGGCCAGCCGGTAGGTCAGCCAGGGGTCGTTCGGGTCGAGCCGGCGAGCCTGGCGCAGTGCCTCGCTCGCCGCAGCCTGGTCGCCGCGCTCCAGTGCCTGGTCGGCCTGGAGCTGATAGCGAGCCAGGAGCAAAGCATTGCGCAGTTCGTTGAATTCCTGGCGCTGGGGTGCAGCAAGGGTTTCGATGAATGCCAGCGCACGCTCCGCGGATTCTGCTCGATAGAGGCGCACCAGCCCGCGGATCGCGCCGCCGTTGGCCGGGTCACGCGCAAGCAGGCGGCGATAGGCGGCTTCGGCTTCGTCGGTGCGGCCTTCGGCTTCGGCGACCTGGGCCAGACCGAGCGCGGCGAAGAGGCTATCGGGTTGTTGCCTGAGCGCACGGGTATACAGCGCCGCCGCTTCGCGGGGCCGCTGTTGTTCCAGTGCCTGGTCGGCCTGCTCGAGGGCGAGCCAGTAGCGGGTCGAGGCGATCAGGTCGCTCCACTTGCTCAAGTTGTCGATGTCCGCCTCGTTGTCCTTGGCTC
>DNMQ01000350.1 GCA_003488145.1 Pseudomonas sp. | reverse complement strand
TCCTCCAGGCTGACGAAGCCCTGCAGTTCGGCCGTTACCAGCAGGGCCTGCCACTGCCCTGCCTGCTGCCGCGTACCGCAGTAGATCAGCTCCGGCACGCGCACCCCGAGATCACGCAGGGCCTGCAGCGCGTGGCACTCGCGCAGCACCGTGGGCCGGCCGAACGGATGCAGCAGCGAGCGATACAGGTGGCCAATCTGCCGTTTGCAGTACAGCAGCGGCTGCTGCGGATCGCGCAGCCGTATCCGTTGCACACCGCTTTCGCCGGCGCGGCGCTGGTTGGGCTCCTCGACCCATTCGCCCTGGGTGTTCCACCAGCGCTGGAAGGTGCTGGTACGCGCTTCGCGGGCCGGCAGTACGAGTGGTCGGCTCATGTTCAGCCCCGCTTGCGCAGCACGTAGACCCGCCACATGGCGTAGCCCGGGAGAAAGTCATTACGGTCGAGGATGTCGAAGCCGGCCTCGGCGAATTCCTTCTCGATCACCGAGCGCGCGACGACGAAGCGGTTCTGGTTGTCCTTTGCCGGCCGGCGACGCTCCAGGCGCTTGCGCTTCCAGGCCTTGTAGTTGCCATCGACCCACAGCGAGACGATCAGCGTGTCACGGGTGACGCGGTGGAACTCACGCAGCATCGCCAGCCGGTGCTCCGGGTCGGCGATGTGGTGTAGCAGGCGCATGCAGAAGATGTTGTCTACCGCGTTGTCACCCATGTCGATGGCGAAGGCGGAGGTCTGAAAGGTCTCGACCCGCTTGAGCACCTCCAGCGAATGCGCCGACTCGGCGATCGCCAGCATGTCGGCCGAGTTGTCGGCGGCAAAGATCATCCGGCTTGGGTGCTCGGCCAGCAGCGGCCAGAAGCGCCCGGCGCCGCACGGCAGGTCCAGCACCAGATCAGGATCGCCGGCGATCTTCAGTGCGCGGCGCGCCATCTGCTCGTCACGCCAGTGCGACAGCCGCCGGGCCAGGCCATCCTGATGCTTGTGCAGGTATTCGTAGGCGTGCTGGCGATCGTACTTGCGCGAGAACTCCAGTTCGATAGGGCTCGATGTCGTCATGGCGGGCATTCCGGTTGGAAACGGAACGCCAAACTAACCAGACAGACATCAAGGGCCCGTCAACGGGATGTGAAAAAAACGTCAAACAGCGCCGTCATGAAAGCGCACCTTAAAGCAGCTGCCCTGCGGTTGCCGCGGCACCACACCTACCTGCCAGCCCTGGTGCGCGCAGATCCGCTTGACCAGCGACAACCCCAGCCCCAGCCCTTCGCCGCGCCCCTCGGCACCCCGCACGAACGGCTGGAACATGCGCTCCTGCTCCGCCAGGGGAATGCCCACGCCGCTGTCCTCGACGCGAAAGCCACCGTCGTCGAGGACCAGCCGCACCGTGCCGCGGTCGGTGTAATGCAGTGCGTTGCGCAGCAGGTTGGACATCACCGTGCCGAGCAGGGTGTGGTTGTAGACGCCGCGGTCCTCGCCCTCCTCCAGCAGCTCGAAGGCCAGGCCCTTCTCCGCCAGCAACGGTGCCCAGCGCTCGCTCTGCTCGGTCGCCACGCTCCGCAAGCTGGCATCGCCGGCCAAGGACGTCTGTTGCGGACGCGCCCGCGCCAGCATCAGGAAGGTTTCCACCAGCTCGTGCATTTCCCGCGCGGCGCGCTGGATGCGCGCCAGCGGTCGCTGCGCGGCTGGCGACAGCTCGGCCTGCTGCTCGAGCAGCTCGCAGGCGCCGAGCACCACCATCAACGGGGTGCGTAGTTCGTGGCTGACATCGGCGGTGAACAGCCGCTCGCGCTCCAGGGTCTGGCGCAGCTGGCCGAGGGTGCTGTCGAACGCCGCGGCCAGATGGCCGACCTCGTCATCGGGATACTGCAGGGCCAGCGGCGGCGCCAGCGGATGCAGCTGGTCGCGGTGGCGCACCTGGTTGGCCAGGCGGCTGACCGGTGCCAACACCCGGTTGGCCATCAGCCGCCCCAGCGCCCAGGCGCCGAGCACGCTGAGCAGAAAGCCGGCCAGCACGACGTTGAACAGCGCATCCTCACGGGCCTCGAACTCGTGCTGCTCCTGCACCAGCACGTAGCGGTCAGCGCCGACATTGCGCACATAGACGTAGTAGGCATCGTCACCGCGAACCAGCTCGGTGAACCCCTCGCCGAGCCCGGCAAACGCCTTTGGCATCGGGTGCTCGGGCAGATGCGAGGCGAAGAAGTGGGTGCTGGTATCCAGCTGCGGTGTCCGTCCCTTTGGCAGGTCCTCGTTGAGTACGATGTCCAGGTCGCGACTCAGCTCCTCGGTGACCAGCTGCTCTTCGATGAAGTGCACCACGCCGACGATGCCGAGGGCGAACGCACCGCTCACCACCAGCGTCATCAGCGTGAAGGCGATGACGATCCGCCGCGCCAGCGGCTGCTTAGCGAGCATCGCAGTCCTCCGCCAGGCGGAAGCCAAGGCCGTGCACGGTATGCAGCAACGGCTTGGCGAACGGCTTGTCGAGCACCTGGCGCAACTGGTGGATATGGCTGCGCAACGCATCGCTGTCCGGCACGTGATCACCCCAGACGGCATCTTCCAGCGCTTCGCGGCGCACCACCGCCGGGCTGCGCTGCATGAGGATCGCCAGCAGCTTGTGGCCGATAGGGTTGAGGCGAATCGGCTGGCCGCCACGACTGGCTTCCAGGGTGTCCAGGTCGTAGCAGAGATCGGCCACCTGCAGCTGCCGGCGACGCGATCCCTGGCAGCGACGCAGGATCGCCTCGATACGGGCAACCAGCTCGGACAGCGCGAAGGGCTTGATCAGATAGTCGTCGGCACCGGCCTGCAGCCCCTTGATGCGGTCAGGCAGCGCATCGCGGGCGGTGAGCATGATGATCGGCGTATCGCGCCCGGCATCGTCGCGCAGGCGCTTGCACACCTGCAGCCCGTCGATGCCCGGCAGCATCAGGTCCAGCACGATCAGGTCGTAGTCCTGGGTGGCGGCCAGGTGCAGACCGCTGAGGCCATCCTGCGCGCAGTCGACCACGTAGCCCTTGAGCTCGAGGTAGTCCAGCACGTTGGCGAGAATGTCACGGTTGTCTTCGATGACCAGGATGCGCATCGCTGGGGTACTCGCTAGAAGTTTCGGAACGGCAGACGCTGCTTATTACGCCTGCGCGCGGCGCAGAACATAGCCGAGACGATGTGAAAAAAACGTCGCCTCGCCAGCCCCGCATTTAGCCCTGCGCGGCTTAAGACTGCCTTAAGTTTGCGCCCCAACAATCCGGCCCAGGCTTCTAACCGAGGTTCCCCGATGGAACTGCCCTGGGTCGATCACACCGATGTACTGGCACGCATTGGCCGCGAGCCTTCGCTCTGCCTGCAACTGGCGCAGGCCGATGCAGGCGAGCGGCGCACAGCGCTGGAAGACTTCATCCGCCGGCGTTTCGCCGAGCACTATCAGGCGCGGGTGCGTCATTTCATGCCCTGCCTGCTCGGCCTGCATGGCGACAATGGCGAGGTGCAGGGCGCGGTTGGCCTGCGCAGCGCCCGGCGCCGGCCGCTGTTTCTCGAACGCTATCTGGACGAGCCCATCGAGCAGGCCGTGAGCCAGCGCCATGGGCGTACGGTGCCGCGCGAGGAGATCGTCGAGGTCGGCAACCTCGCCGCCTTCGGCAATGCCTCGGCGCGCCTGCTGATCGTCGCGCTGACCGATCTGCTGGTCGCCCAGGGCTTTCGCTGGGTGGTGTTCACCGGCACGCCGGCACTGCTTAACAGCTTCCAGCGCCTGGCGCTCGATCCGCTGCCGCTGGGTCTGGCCGATCCGGCGCGCATGGGCGAGGAGCTGGCCGACTGGGGCAGCTACTACGCCTGCCGGCCGCAGCTGATGGCCGGCGAGATCATGCCCGGCCACCAGCGCCTGCTACAGCTCGGCCTCTATGCGCGGCTCGGCTATCAGCCGCTGTTCGACACCACGGAGGCGCCCCATGCAGCCTGCAGCTGAACGCTTCTGGACGACACTCGACCAGCACGCCGGCATCGCGCTGAGCGAAGGGCCGCGCCAACTGAGCTACGCCGAACTGCGCCATGAGGTGGCCGCGCGCGCCAGCCGTCTGCAACAGCTCGGCGTGCAGCGCGTCGCCTTGGCGCTGGATAACGGTCTGGAGTGGGCGCTGTGGGACCTGGCCCTGCTGCGCGCCGGGCTGGTCTGCGTGCCGCTGCCGGCATTCTTTTCCGCGGCGCAGCAGGAGCACGTGCTGCAGCACGCCGGCACCGACTGTCTGATCGGCACCGCCAGCCCGCTCAGCGAGCGCTGCGGCTTCCAGCAGACCGCCACTGGCCTGCTGCAGCGCCAGCCGGATGCCGTCACGCCGGTGCCCGACGGCACCCTGAAGATCACCTATACCTCCGGCACCACTGGCCAGCCCAAGGGCGTCTGCCTGGATGCCGAAGCGCAGCTGGCAGTGGCCGAAAGCCTGCGGCAGGCCAGCCGGTCCTGTGACGTGCGCCAGCATCTCTGCGTGCTGCCG
The DNA here is from genome assembly GCA_003488145.1 of Pseudomonas sp. Classification (GTDB taxonomy): domain Bacteria; phylum Pseudomonadota; class Gammaproteobacteria; order Pseudomonadales; family Pseudomonadaceae; genus Stutzerimonas. The sequence continues at coordinate 1,624 of DNMQ01000350.1, read as the reverse complement.
CTGGCGACCCTGCTGGAAAACATCGCCGGGCTCTATGCGCCGCTGCTGGCCGGTGCACGGGTCGAACTGCGCACGCTGGCGGAGATCGGCTTCAGCGGCGCGGCGGGCTTCGAGCTGCAACGTTTGCTGGCCACGCTGCAGGCGAGCCAGCCGCACAGCCTGATCCTGCTGCCGCAGCTGTTGCTGGCGCTGATCAGCGCCGCCGAACAGGGCGTGCCATTGCCAGCGTCGCTGCGCTTTATCGCGGTCGGTGGCGGCCGCGTCGCGCCGCAGCTGCTTGAACGCGCCGAGCGGCTCGGACTACCGGTGTTCGAGGGCTACGGCCTGTCCGAATGCGCCTCGGTGGTCTGCCTGAACACACCCGAGGCGCGGCGCATCGGCACGGTCGGCCGGCCGCTGGCGCACGTCGAGCTGCGCTTGGCCGACGATGGCGAGGTTCTGGTGCGCGGCCCGCATATGCTCGGCTACCTCGGCGAACCTCCGCAGGTCGGCGAGTGGCTGCCGACTGGCGATCTCGGCCATTTCGAGGACGGTTTCCTGATCCTGCACGGGCGCAAGAAGCACCAGTTCGTCACCGCCTACGGGCGCAACGTCAACCCGGAATTGGGCGAGGCGGAGCTGGTGCAGCAGGCCCCCATCGCCCAGGCCTGGCTGCATGGCGAAGCACTGGCACAGAACGCCGCCGTGCTGGTGCCCAGACGCGGCGATTGCAGCGATGCCGAGCTGCAGACGGCAGTCGAGCGGGTCAACGCCGACTTGCCGGACTACGCCCGCGTGCACCACTGGCTGCGCGCCGCCGAGCCCTTCACCGCCGGCAACGGCCTGGCCACCGCCAACGGCCGGCTGCGTCGCAACGCCCTCTTCAACCATTACCAATCGGCGATCAACGCCCTTCTGCCCTGACTTTCGAGGTTCATCATGGATTTCTTCGACCAGCTGCAACACCAGACCAATGCCGAGCGCGAATACCTGCTTGGCGCGCCGATCATCCACGCCGCGCTCGCCGGCACCGCGACCCGCGCGCAGTACATCGCCTTCCTGAGTCAGGCCTACCACCACGTCAAGCACACCGTGCCGCTGTTGATGGCTTGCGGCGCACGCCTGCCGGAGCGCCTGGAATGGCTGCGCGAGGCGATCGCCGAATACATCGAGGAAGAGATCGGCCACCAGGAGTGGATCCTCAACGACATCCGCGCCTGTGGCGGCGATGCCGAGGCGGTGCGCCATGGCCAGCCGGCACTGCCCACTGAGCTGATGGTCGCCTACGTCTACGACCGCATCGCGCGGCACAATCCGGCGAGTTTCTTCGGCATGGTCAACGTGCTGGAAGGCACCAGCATCGCCTTGGCGACCCAGGCCGCCGGCGTGCTGCAGGCCAAGCTCGAGCTGCCGGCCAAGGCGTTCAGCTACCTGACCTCGCATGGCAGCCTGGACCTGGAGCACATCGAGTTCTTCAAAAGGCTGATGAATCGTCTCGACAACGAGGACGACAAGGCTGCGGTCGTGCATACCGCGCGCGTGGTCTACCGCCTCTACGGCGACATCTTCCGCAGCTTGACCACGCCGGAGCACGACCATGCAACTGCGTGACGCACGCATCCTGCTGACCGGCGCCAGCGGCGGC
>DNMQ01000351.1 GCA_003488145.1 Pseudomonas sp. | reverse complement strand
GCGCCTTTTCGCACGTTATCAGACACAATCCACAAATTGACTTCCCGTGGATCACAGATGCCTCTGCGAAGTCTTCCAACATAGATCGCCTCCTGCCCGACTGCGTCACCAACCGCTGTCGGATAGTCATCCGACTCCACCAGCTCAACCCCTGGCGCCGCGTCGAGAGCCGCAGACAGCGCTGGCATATCGGCCTCGACGCCACCCTGCAACGAGACGATGAGGCTCTCTCCGAAGAACACCGGAGCTTGAACGAACGTAACAGAGACGGCGAGTTCAGGCATATCCAGGAGCTGACGAAGCTCTTCAACCAGACGCCGTTCCTGCGCTCCATATCCTTGCGCGTCGACCGCCTCGGCTTGTGCGAGCATATTGAAAGCCATCTGCCGGCCGAATATTCGGGGCTCCAAAGGGCGCGCATTGAGCAATTCGGATGTCTGCCGGGCAAGCTCCTTCACGCCCGCCGCACCACGACTTGATACCGGCAAACAGGCCGTAACAGTCACGCGATGCAGATCCAGCTGTTGCTGGATCGGCTTCAATGCGATGGCCAGAGCGACCGCTTCAGGCAGTGGACTGGCAATGGCGCGCTGATCGGGCAACGAATCGAGCAGCCCGCCGTTAACCTCTGGCACCACGCAAAGCTGCTGCTTGACGGGAATCGAGCCTGACAGATCGACAATTCGGCAGTCTGCCTCTACTGCCTTGACGTGACACTCGCTCACCAATTCCGAAGCACCGACCAGAAACACCAGCTGCGCCCGACTGAAGTCGAAGCGATCCGCCTCGCCTACACGCAGATTCCGGCCCTTGAATGGCACCGTGTGCCCGACATCCTCGCTATCACCCAACAGATGCAGCTCGGCAACCGGAAACGCACGCTCCTCGAGCACCTCGACCAGTGCTTCGCCTACCAGGCTGACCGCACCTACGACCGCAACACCGACACCTGTGGGCATCGTCACCTCCACGCACTAAGGACCGGCACTGTAGCGAAATGGCAGACCACTGCAACCAACGCCGCCGAGCGGCACATCGCATAAACGAAAACGCCGCGAACAAGTCGCGGCGTCTGGCACTTCATCGAGAGCGCATCAACGCTCCAGCAGGATACGCAGCATGCGCCGCAGCGGCTCCGCGGCGCCCCACAGCAGCTGGTCGCCCACGGTGAACGCGCCCAGGTAGTGCGAGCCCATGTTGAGCTTGCGCAGACGGCCGACCGGCACGCTTAGCGTTCCGGTGACTGCGGCCGGACTCAGCTCCTGCATGCTGGCATCACGATGATTCGGCACCAGCTTGACCCAGGGATTGTGCTGGCTGATCAGCCCTTCGATATCGGAGATCGGCACATCCTTGTTCAGCTTGATGGTCAGCGCCTGGCTGTGGCAACGCATGGCACCCACGCGCACGCAGATGCCGTCAACCGGGATCGGACTCTTGAATCGACCAAGGATCTTGTTGGTCTCAGCCTGCGCCTTCCACTCTTCGCGGCTCTGCCCATTCGGCAACTCCTTGTCGATGTAAGGAATCAGGCTGCCGGCCAGCGGCACGCCGAAATTGTCGACCGGGAATGCTTCGCTACGCTGGGTTTCAGCCACCTTACGGTCGATATCCAGGATCGCGCTGGCGGGATTGGCCAGATCATCGGCCACGGCCGCATTGATTGCACCCATCTGCTTGATCAGTTCGCGCATGTTCTGCGCGCCAGCGCCGGAGGCTGCCTGATAGGTCATCGCGCTCATCCACTCGACCAGACCGGCTTCGAACAGACCGCCAAGGCCCATCAGCGCCAGGCTGACGGTGCAGTTGCCGACGATGTAGTTCTTGGTGCCGGCATCCAGTTGCTGGTCGATCACGCGACGGTTCACCGGATCGAGCACGATCACCGCATCGTCCTGCATACGCAGCGAGGACGCCGCGTCGATCCAGTAGCCCTGCCAGCCCGCTTCACGCAGCTTGGGGAAGACTTCATTGGTGTAGTCGCCGCCCTGACAGGTCAGGATCACATCAAGGCCTTTCAGCTCGTCGATGCTGTAGGCGTCCTTCAGCGCAGCGGTTTCCTTGCCAATATCGGGGCCCTGGCCGCCGACATTGGAAGTGGTGAAGAACACGGGCTCGATCAGGTCGAAATCCCGCTCTTCCAGCATCCGCTGCATGAGCACGGAACCGACCATACCGCGCCAACCGATCAGACCTACACGTTTCATCGCAACTACACCTATAGAAAAAGTGGCCCGCGCAGATTAAGGCGGGCCAGAAGATTACAACTTCGCGAGGGCCGCGACTACTGCATCGCCCATCGCCTGAGTACCGACCTTGGTACAGCCTTCCGACCAGATATCACCGGTACGCAGGCCCTGATCGAGCACATCACTCACCGCCTGCTCGATGGCATCGGCTGCCGCTACCTGATTGAAGCTGTAACGCAGCATCATCGAAACGGACAGGATGGTCGCCAACGGATTGGCGATGCCCTGGCCAGCGATATCCGGCGCTGAACCGTGGCACGGCTCGTACATGCCCTTGTTGCCCGCATCCAGCGAGGCGGACGGCAGCATGCCAATGGAACCGGTCAGCATCGATGCCTCGTCGGAGAGGATGTCGCCAAACATGTTGTCGGTGACGATCACGTCGAACTGCTTCGGTGCGCGCACCAGTTGCATTGCCGCATTGTCGACGTACATGTGGCTCAGCTCGATCTCGGGATAGTCCTTGGCCACTTCCTCGACCACAGCACGCCACAGCTGGCTGGACGCCAGCACGTTGGCCTTGTCCACCGAACAGAGCTTCTTGTTGCGCACCATCGCCATCTCGAAGCCGACCTTGGCGATGCGACGGATTTCGCTTTCACTGTACGGCAGCGTGTCGTACGCCATGCGCTCACCGTTCTCCAGCACCTTGCTTTCGCGCGGCTTGCCGAAATAGATGCCGCCGGTCAACTCGCGAACGATGAGGATATCCAGACCGGCCACGATCTCAGGCTTCAGCGACGACGCATCGGCCAGTTGCGGGTAGAGCAGTGCCGGACGCAGGTTACCGAACAGCCCCAGCTCGGAGCGAATCTTCAGCAGACCGCGCTCGGGACGAATGGCCGGATCGATCTTGTCCCACTTCGGGCCTCCCACCGCGCCAAGCAGAATGGCATCGGCGGCACGTGCACGCCCAAGGGTTTCGTCGGCCAGCGGCACGCCATATTTGTCGACCGCTGCGCCACCCAACTCGTCATAGCTCAGCTCGAAGTCCAGCTGGAACTTGTCATTGGCCAGCTGCAGAACCTTGACCGCCTCGGCCATGATCTCCGGGCCGATACCATCACCGGGCAGAACCAGAATCTGTTTGCTCATCACATTCCTCGATTTTCACTTGGGTGGACGCCATTGTGTTCATCCACCGAAACCCTGCAAGTGGATGGATGACGCATCATCCACCCTGCCCTTATCTCACTTGATGGCGCCGAACAGCCATGGCTGGCTCTGCTGGTGACGGGTTTCGAACGCCTTGATCGCGTCCGCGTCTTGCAGCGTCAGGCCGATATCGTCGAGGCCGTTGAGCAGGCAGTGCTTGCGGAAGGCATCGACTTCAAAGTCGTACTGCTTGCCGTCCGGGCGTGTCACGACCTGCGCAGCGAGGTCCACGGTCAGCTGGTAGCCTTCGTTGGCTTCGGCCTGTGCGAACAGCTCATCGACTTCCTCTTCCTTCAGCACGATCGGCAGCAGGCCGTTCTTGAAGCTGTTGTTGTAGAAAATGTCGGCAAAGCTCGGCGCGATGATCGTACGGAAACCGTACTCCTCCAGGGCCCACGGCGCATGCTCGCGGGAGGAGCCGCAGCCGAAGTTCTCACGCGCCAGCAGCACGCTGGCGCCCTGGTAGCGCGGGAAGTTCAGCACGAAGTCCTTGTTCACCGGACGCTGCGAACAATCCTGATTCGGCTGGCCGACGTCCAGGTAGCGCCACTCATCGAACAGATTAGGGCCAAAGCCGGTGCGCTTGATGGACTTGAGAAACTGCTTCGGAATGATCTGATCGGTATCGACGTTGGCACGATCCAGCGGACAGACCAGGCCGGTGTGTTGGGTAAAGGCTTTCATCCGTTTCTCCTCAGGCCTGGACCAGTTCGCGTACATCGATGAAATGGCCGGTTACCGCCGCAGCGGCCGCCATGGCCGGGCTGACCAGGTGTGTGCGGCCACCAGCGCCCTGACGCCCCTCGAAGTTGCGGTTGGAAGTCGAGGCGCAATGCTCGCCGCTGCCCAGCTTGTCCGGGTTCATCGCCAGGCACATGGAGCAGCCCGGTTCGCGCCACTCGAAGCCAGCCTCGACGAAGATCTTGTCCAACCCTTCAGCCTCGGCCTGCTGCTTCACCAGGCCGGAGCCCGGCACCACCATGGCCTGCTTGACGTTCGCCGCCACCTTGCGCCCTTTGGCGACCTCAGCCGCGGCACGCAGGTCCTCGATCCGCGAGTTGGTGCAGGAACCAATGAACACGCGATCCAGCTTGATATCGGTGATCGGCTGGTTGGCCGACAGGCCCATGTACTTCAGCGCACGAACGATGGAATCGCGCTTGACCGGGTCGGCTTCGGCGGCGGGGTCCGGCACGCTCTGATCGACAGCCAGCACCATTTCCGGCGAAGTGCCCCAGCTGACCTGCGGCTTGATGTCCTCGGCCTTGAGCTCGACGACGGTGTCGAACACCGCGTCGACATCGGAGACCAGGCCTTTCCACAGCTCGACCGCCTTGTCCCAGTCGTCGCCCTTCGGCGCGAACGGACGCCCTTCGACGTAGGCGATGGTCTTTTCATCCACCGCCACCATGCCTACGCGGGCACCGGCTTCGATGGACATGTTGCAGATGGTCATGCGCCCTTCCATGGACAGATCGCGAATCGCGCTGCCGGCGAATTCCAGGGCATGGCCGTTACCGCCAGCGGTGCCGATCTTGCCGATCACCGCCA
>DNMQ01000503.1 GCA_003488145.1 Pseudomonas sp. | reverse complement strand
GGGCCGACAGCGTCGGCGCGGCTGTTGGGGCCTCCCGGGCCGCGGGCGATGCCGGCTTCGTGCCGAAAGACATGCAGGTCGGCCAGACCGGCAAGATCGTTGCGCCGCAGCGGTACATCGCGGTGGGTATCTCCGGTGCCATCCAGCACCTGGCAGGTATGAAAGACTCCAAGGTGATCGTCGCGATCAACAAGGACGAGGAAGCCCCGATCTTCCAGGTTGCCGACTACGGCCTGGTGGGCGATCTGTTCGAGATCGTGCCGGAGCTGGAAAAGCTCGTCTGAAGCTGATCGCTGTTGAAGAAACCCGCTCATGTAGCGGGTTTTTTCATGGGCGATGGGCGGGTTCGCCGGTGTACCATCGGCGAACTTCGATCAGCATCAGTTAACTCGCGCAATAAGGGGATCTTCATGCGTTTCGCTTTTCCGTTGAAATTGGCCATGGTCGCGCTGGTGTTGGCAACGCCATTCACGGCAGCGGCAGCGGGGAAGTGCGACCGTCTGGTGGCGACTGGCGCAGCGGACAACCCTCCCTTTCTCTGGCGCGATCCGCAGAACCCGAAGCGTCTGATCGGGGCTAATGCGGACCTGCTCGGGCAGATCGCCGACTCGCTCGATCTGAAACTGGACCTGCTTTACACCGGTGACCGAACCAAAGCGCTCGAAGAGGTGCGCAGTGGTCGGGTCGACGTACTGGCCGATGCGACACTGACGGTGCAGCGGCTCGAAGAACTGGATTTCGTCCACCCGGCCATCCTGCAATTGCAGACCGTCGCCTGGGTACGCAATGAGCCCGGCTTCTTCTATGCCAGCCGTGAAGATCTTGGAGGCCACGCCGGCTTGATCGCTGGCACCAGCCGCTTCGGTAGCGAGTTCGACGCCTTCGCGAAAAAACACCTGCAATTGCAGCCGGTCGCCGACCTCGCTCAGGGGCTGAAGCGGATCGTGGCGGGCAATGGCGACTACTTGCTGCATGAGCGGTACAGTGCAGTCGCGGCGGCTGATGTATTGGGGCTGCTGGACAAGGTGCAGCGTCTCGAACCTCCAGTGGTAGGTCGGGATATGCACCTGGCCATTTCGCACGACTCGGCCTGCAATGATCCCTGGCTGCGCGGACAACTGGCGCGGAAGATGACAGAATTGCGCGCCGCCGGTGTGCCTGAGCAACTGGTGGCGCACAACCTGACCGTCTGGAAGAACCAGCAGTCAGAGCGGGCAAAGGCTTCGAAAAAGTAGGACTCGCCGTGTTGAAAAGACTTTTCGCCAGCCCATTTCTGGTCCTGGTTTTCCTGACTGGCTGTGCCAGTGATCCCGCCCCGACAGAACAACTGCGCCTGAGCTCGCAGGCCGTGGCGCAGGCACGCTCCGTAGGCGCAACCGATGCTTACGAGGAGCTTGTGCTGGCCGAAAGCAAGTTGAGCAAGGCCCAGGAGGCACTCGAGGCGGGTGATAATCGCGAAGCTCGGCTGTTGGCCGAGCAGGCAGAGCTGGATGCTCGTCTGGCGGAGAGCAGGGTTCTGAAGGACAAGCGCGAGGCGCAGATCGACGATCTGAATCGTCGCATTCAGCGGCTACGGCAGTTGCTGGGGGAGGCCAGGTGAGAAGTGGATTTGCGATAGCCCTGGCTGGGCTGATACTGGCTGGTTGCTCGACGCCGCAGACCGAGCTCGAATTGAACCGCGCATCTGCGGCGCTGCAACGCATTCAGGCAGACAGTATGGTCCAGCGCAGCGCGCCGAAGGATGTTCAGCGTGCGCTCGAGACGCAGCAACGCGCCGAGCGTTTCAACCAGTACTGGGGGGGCGCCGCCGACGCCCGGCATTACGCCTACCTGAGTCAGCGTTACAGCGAAATCGCCGCGAGGCAGGGTGAGCTTCTGCAGCATCAGGAACAGGTCGCGCGCCTGGAGATGGAGCGCGACCGGCTGCGGCGCATGCTGCAGGACGCCAGGTTGATGACCGCCGAGCAACAGGGTCGCTGGCTGGAAGACCAGATGATGAGCCTGGCTGCCAGCGAAACCGATCGCGGCATGGTCATGACGCTGGGCGACGTGCTGTTTCGTGCCGGCAGTGCCGACCTCAGCCACACGGCCAATCGCACCTTGCTCAAGCTGGTGCATTTCCTCCAGCTCAATCCGCAGCGCAAGATTCGCATCGAGGGGTATAGCGACAGCCGCGGCGATGCCCAGGAGAATCTCGCGCTGTCGCAGGCGCGGGCGCAAACGGTGGCGGATCTGCTGATCAATCTTGGCGTCGCTGCCGAGCGGGTAGAGGTGCGCGGCTATGGTGAGCGCTTTCCGTTGGCCGAGAACGCCTCGGCCCGCGGTCGCGCGCAGAACCGTCGCGTTGAGATCCTGTTCTCCGACGCGGACGGCAATCTCGGTCCCGACCGTTAGTCGCGCGGCCATCTGAGCAGACTGTTTCGCCTAGACGTGACCTAACTGTATTGGTCTGGGTCTCCAGCAGTGCGCTACTGTTACGGTTCAGTTGGCAGGAGACCGGCGAGATGACCAATCTGTTGCTCTATCAGCGCATTGCCCAGCAGCTTGCCGAAGATATTCGGCGCGGCGTATATCGCCCCGGTGAGCGCGTGCCGTCGGTACGCAAGATGAGCCGACAGCTGAGCGTCAGCCACGCCACGGTGTTGCAGGCGTACGCCAATCTCGAAGATCAGGGCATGATCCGTGCGCGCCCGCAGTCCGGCTTCTACGTCCACCAGACGCCCGTACTCACTGCGCCGACGCCGGATATTGCCCAGGTCGAGCGGCCGAAACTGGTCACCCGCAGCAGCATCATCAATCAGGTGCTCAGCGAGTCGCGCCGTGAGGGGCTGATTCCGCTGGGCGCGGCCGTGCCGCATGTGGATTATCTGCCGGTGCGGGCGTTGCACCAGCAGTTGGCCAAGGTCACGCGGTTTCACAGCCCTCGGGCATTCAGCTACATGTTCAGCCCGGGCTACGAGCCGCTGCGCCGCCAGGTGGCGATTCGCATGCGCGATGCCGGTGTGGTGGTGGATTCGAGCGAGATCGTCATCACCCACGGCTGCGTCGACGCGCTGCAGATGTCACTGCGGGTCCTGACCAAGCCGGGCGATCTCATCGCCGCCGAGTCGCCGACCTATTACGGATTGCTGCAACTGGCCGATCTGCTCGGACTGAAGGTCATCGAGATCCCCAGCGACCCGGATACCGGAATGAGCCTTGAGGCGCTGCAGCTTGCGGCAGGGCAGTGGCCGATCAAGGCGCTGGTGCTGACCGCGCGCCTGAGTAATCCGCTGGGCGTGAGCATGCCTGACCACCGCCAGAAGCAGCTGCTGAGCCTGGCGGCGCGTTTCGACATCCAGATCGTCGAGGACGATATCTATGGCGAGCTGATGTTCGATCAGGGCCAGTACAAGGCGCTCAAGTCCAATGATCGGGACGGCCGTGTCATCTACTGTTCCAGCTTTTCCAAGACGATTTCGCCAGGGGTGCGGATCGGTTGGGTCATCGCCGGGCGCCATCAGGCCGAGATCGAACGCCTGCAGACCTTCAGCACCCATTCGGCGTGCAGTGTCACTCAGATGGGTGTGGCGGCTTATCTGGAGAACGGGGGGTACGATCGACACCTGCGTGCCATCCGCCAGGAGTACCGTAAGAATCTCAGCGCGTTTCAGCTGGCGGTACAGCGCTACTTCCCGGAAGGCACACAAATGACGCGCCCCAAGGGCAACTTCATCCTCTGGGTCAGCCTGCCGGTGCGGGTCAATACCCAGGACCTGCACGTCAGGGCGCTGGAGCGGGGGATCAGCATCGCGCCGGGACTGATCTTCAGCAACACTGAACAATTCAACCACTGCATTCGTCTCAATTGTGGACTGCCCTGGAATAATGAGACCGAGCGGGCGCTGCGAACACTCGGGCAGCTGGCTTCTGACCTTTGTCGGGATGCCCACTAGCCCAAAACCTTCCGCTGTGAGGAGCGTTTCGGATGCGAAGGCCGCTGTTGTTATTGCTGTCGTTGGCCTTGCTGGGCGGGTGCGGGGACGACGAATCGACCTCATCGCGTGCGCCCGTGCCGGTCGAGCAGCCCTCGGAACCGGAGAGTATCGTCGAGCAGGAAGAGGTGCCGCCTGATCTCGATATCGAGCTGGCGCCAATCGAAGAAACCTCCGATGCCGAGCCGCCGGAAGTGGAGATCAGCCTGCCCGAACCCGTTCCCGAGGACGAGGCACCTGACCCGGCGCCGCAGCCCTCGACGGCCAAGCGATCCACGCCGCCGCCAGAGAAGGTCGAACTGCCCGAGCCTGAACTCGATCTGCGCTTGCCCGAGGAGCTGGTCGAGGAGCTGGCGCCTGGGTCGGGTGATGAATCGATGCGTCTGTTGCCGCCGCTTTTCGAGGGTGGCGGGCCGTCGCGATCAATGCAGATCGGCGGCCGGCTGATTTCCGGCGAGGCAGAAGACGAGGAGCTCATCGAGGGCGCGGAGATTCGCCTCGAATTCAAGCGCTGAGGTGCATGCGTTCCCCGGCCCTGCGCTTTAGTCCCTGGCTGGCAGCTGCGATAGCAGCCGCTGCAGTTCATCGGCCGGCATCGGGTGGCTCATGTGGAAGCCTTGCACCTCGGTGCAGCCGTCGTCTTTCAGCAGCCGCAGCTGTTCCTCGGTTTCCACGCCCTCGGCCGTCACGCGCATCTGCAGGCCGCGGCCCAGTTCGATCAAGGCGCGTACGATCGAATGATCTTCCATCGACTGCCCGATACCGGCGACGAAGCTGTTGTCGATCTTTATCACATCGAAGGGGTAGTGGCGCAGGCTGGTCAGCGACGAGTAGCCCGTGCCGAAGTCATCCACGGCCAGGTGTACGCCGAGCGCCTTGATCCGCTTGAGCTGGTCCAGCGTGCCCTGCGTTTCCCGTAGCAGTGCACTCTCGGTAACCTCCAGCTCCAGCCGCTTGCCTGGCAGATCGTTCTCGCCGAGTGCCTGGGCTATCTCGTCGAGTAGCCGATCATCATGCAGCTGCAATGGCGAGAGGTTGACCGAGACGACCGTATCGCCTGGCCAGCGGGTCGCCTGGCTGCAGGCCTGATGCAGTACCCAGCGCCCGAGTGGAATGATCAGTCCGGTATCTTCGGCCAGTGGAATGAACTGCTCTGGCAGTAGCAGCCCGCGCTCGGGGTGATTCCAGCGCACCAGTGCCTCGGCGCCGATGATCTGCATGCCGTGGCTCAGGTAGCGCGGCTGGTAGTAGACCTCCAGCTGCTGCTCGGCAATCGCGACGCGCAGTGCCTCTTCGCGCTGGAGCCGCTCGTGCAGCCGCTGATCCATCTCGCGGCCATAGGCACGCCAGGTTCCCCGGCCTGCATCCTTTGCCTGGTAGAGCGCAATGTCGGCGCAACGCAGCAGTTCGTTGGCCTGGTTGGCATCGTCGGGCGCCAGGGCTACGCCGATGCTGGCGCCGATATTGATCTGCTGATCCTCGTAGACGAAGGGCGCGCTGATTGCCTCGATGATGCGGTTGCAGAGACGGTCGATATCGGTGTCTTCGCTCATCCGGTGGAGCGCGACGACGAACTCGTCACCGCCCAGCCGCGCCACGAGGTCGCCGTCGCGGGTGTGTTGGCGCAGGCGGGATGCCACGCCGATCAGTACTTCGTCGCCAGCGGCGTGACCGAGGGTGTCATTCACCGGTTTGAAGCGGTCCAGGTCGATGTAGAGCAGTGTCAGCGCCGAGCCGCTACGAAGCGCCGCCAGATTCTGATCCAGGTAGTCGCGCAGCCGGCTGCGGTTGGGCAGGCCGGTCAGGGCATCGTGCTGAGAGAGGTACTGAACGCGAGCCTGCGCCTTGGTTTCCTCGGTGATGTCGCTAGCGGTGCCGCGATAGCCGACCAGCTTGTCGTCCTGATGGATGGCGCGGGCAGCCAGCCGGCAGAAACGCTCGCAGCCATCGGCGGCACGATAGCTGCTGCGCAGTGGTGCGACCTGTGGTGCCTGGAGCCAGTTCTGCAGCGCAGCACTGTCGCTGATCAACAGTTCCAGCAACGGGCGGCCCAGCCACTGGCTGGATTCGTGTCCGGTGATCTGGCGAAAGCGATTGGAAAGGAAGGTCAGCCGAGCTTGCGCGTCGGTTTCCCAGATCCAATCGGAAGCGGCCTCGGCGACGTCGCGAAACCGCTCCTCGCTTTCCGCCAGCGCGCTGCGACTGGCGGCCAGCCTTGCATAGCTGATGTCGAGCAAGTGCAGGCTGCGCAAGGCATGGCGAATGAGCAACCAGGCGAGCAGCCCCAGCCCCAGGGCCACGGCCGCGAGGATTGGCAGGGTAACCCACAGCAGCAGGCGCCCCGGCTGCGCCGGCGTCCAGGTGAGCTGGATGGTCGAGCCATTCTCCAGCGGTCGCTCGATGCGCGGATCATCGGTTGGCGTTGAGTCTGCAGCCAGGCGCAGATTCTCGATCGCATACTGCTCACCGATCTCCGTCAGCCGCTCGGCGTCCAGCAGGTCGACGAACAACAGAATCGACGCCGGCCCTTCGTCCTCGTCGATATCCGTACCACCGGTGGTCAGCGCGGCTGCGGCGACCAGCGCCGGCTGACCGTCAGCCCAGAGCAGGGCGGAGACGCCCGATTCCTCCTCGACAGCTTCCCGGGCCCGCGCCAGCAGTTGCGGTAAACCGTGGAGAAACTCGAAACCGTCGATTGTCTGGAGTTCGCCGCGAACTACGGAATAGGCCGTATCGCCTGCCGGAGAGATGACCAGCACGACCTCGTAGTCGAAGTCCTTGTACAAGGATGGGCCGAGATTGGCCTGGGTATAAGCCCAGTCGAGGTCGACCTGCCTGTTGAGATGCATGTAGGCGTCGCTCCAGAACGCATAGTCGACGATGGAGCGGTTCATCCAGTCGTGCTGTGCCTGCAGCGCCTTGCCTACGAGGAAGTGGCTTTGCTGCAGTGCATCCTGATCGATTCTCCGGGCAATGTGGATGAGTGCGGCAGCGGCCACAATGAGGGCGATGACCAGTAGGGCGACCATGCCAGGAAGAATGCGGCGAGCGAAAATCGCGGCGGCCTTCGGTTTTACCGGGCCATCGTCGGGAAGGAGAGTTTGCATGAGGGGATTCCTGCCAGCACTGCATTGGATCGCGGCAATGGCGGCATGGTGCCACTACCGCTCGGCAAAATCATCGTAAATTGCGCGGACCACTGGCTCGAGCGACTGCGTTCTATCGACTTTTAGCGGTCGCGGGAGTCCTGCGCGTCCGCCTCGGCATTGCGTTGAGCGATGCGTTTTTTCTGTTCTTCGGTCAGGGGAATCTTCTTTGCCGTCGAGCGCAGCATCAGCAGGCTACCGACGATCGAGCCCAGCGCGACGAGCAGAATAAGCCAGAAATACCAGGGCATGTTTTTCCTCCGGGCGGTTGGGCGACAGTGACGAGCCGCACTCTACGTGGCTGCGTCAGGGTGGTCACTATCGGCGTTGCGATAGCTATTCTGACCCCTCAGGGAGGCTTTCGTCGCGCGCGGTGTTTTCTGCGACAATGCGCGCCGACTTTTCCGAGGACGTGTCATGACCTGCCAGACTCCGATTATCGTAGCGCTCGATTTTCCCTCCCGTGATGCTGCTTTGGCATTGGCGCGCCAGCTCGATCCGCGGCTTTGCCGGGTCAAGGTCGGCAA
>DNMQ01000505.1 GCA_003488145.1 Pseudomonas sp. | reverse complement strand
TTCTCGGTGATCAGTGCCGGTTGCCCGGCGTACCAGCTGCGGGCGTCGGCAAAGGGGAACAGCTCCGGCAGGGTTTCCGGAAAGTCCTCGTCATAGGCGACGATCACCGTCACCGGCGCGGCCATGGTCTTTTCGAGATTGCCCTTGGACAGGCAGGGCGCGAGCTTTGCCTTTCCCTCCGGCGTGCGTACGAAGACAAAGCGGCCGGGGCAGCTGTTGACGGCGGTCGGGCCGAGGCGGACGTGCTCGTAGAGTTGTTCGAGCAGGGCGTCCGGCACCGGCTTGTCCAGCCAGGCGCTATGGGTGCGGGCCTCGCTGAACAGCGTGGCGAGGGCATTCGAGTCGATGGGGGCGAGCATGTTCGGGTCCTCAGGCTGCTGCGACCTGTCCGCATTGCTCGGCAAGATGGTCCAGCAGGATCTGGTTGAAGGGTTCGCTGTCGCTGACGCTGGACGCGTGGCCACCGTAGTTCAGCAACGCCAGTTGGGCATTGGGCATCACCTCGGCCAGGTGCTGCGAACGCTGCCAGGGCACCAGCATGTCGTCGCGGTTGGCGATCAGCAGGGTCGGGGTGGTGATGCGCGGCAGCTCGGCCTCGATATCGAAGGCCAGCAGTGCCTCGATACGCCGCACCAGATTCATCGTCGGCGGAAAGTGCGCCAGTGCATGGGCATCGTCGCGTGCCAGTCGCTCGCTGTTGGCCGCGATCCAGTCGGCAGGGTAGAGGAACAGCGACTGCGCCTGTACATAGGCTGCCGGGCCGCTGTCGTGCAGCAGTTTCAGGCGCACCGCGAAACAGCGTGCACTGTGCGGGTTGGGGCTGCTCCAGGCATTGATCGGCACCAGGCTCTGCAACAGCTGCGGCCGCAGCAGGGCGATCTGCAAGCCGACCAGCCCGCCGAGTGCATGGCCGATGAAATGGCAGCGGCGGATGCCCAAGGTATCCAGCAGCTCCAGCAATTCCACTGCCATGGATTTGATGGAATAGCCCGCCGGCAGGTTCGCCGGGCTCTTGTTGGTCCCCAACTGGTCGTAGACCAGCACCCGGTAGTCCTGTGTCAGCGCCGGCAATTGCGGCGTCCAGAAGGCAGCGGCGCCGCCGAGGCCGGAACTGAGCACCAGGGTCGGTGCATCGGGCTCCATGCGGCCATGAAATTCGTAGTGCATGTCACTCCCTCCGTGCAATCAATCAGCGGGTCGCAGGCGTGCCGGCCGACCCGCTCCGGCAGGCGCTATTGGCCGATGTGGGCGATGCTGGCGATCTCGATCAGCGCATCGGGCTTCACCAGCCCGCACTGGATGCAGTAGCGCGCCGGCTTCTCGCCGGGGAAGAACTCGGCGTACACCTCGTTGACCTTGGCGTAGTTGGCCCAGTCGGTGAGCATGATCATGTTGAAGGTGACGTCGTCCATGCTGCCGCCGGCGGCTTCGACCACGCCCTTGATGGTTTCCAGNNGTCTGCGCGGCGGCGTCGCCGACGTGGACCACGTTGTTGTCCTTGTCGAACGGCAGGGTGCCGGAAACGTAGACCACGCCATCGGCCATGGAGCCGGGCACGTACGGGGCGAGCGGTTTGCCGGAGCCGGCGGGGATGATGGATTGCTTTGGCATGTCGTTGATTCCTTGCAAGGCATTCAGGCGAACCCGGCGGGCACCTCTGCGGGCGTCGCGGTCGGGCACTGGGGTGTAATCAGCTGGCAACAGCCACGCTGGGTGCGGTCGCGAAGCTCTGGCAGAAGGCGTCGACGCTGGAGACCCAGCCGAAGAACGTCTCGATGTTGTACAGCGCCGCCTGCTGGGCGAACTCCGGCCCGGCCTGGTGGGTGGCATCGGCCAGCACCACGCCGAAATATTCCAGGTGGAAGCCGTCGCGCAGGGTCGATTCCACGCACACGTTGGTGGCGATGCCGGTGAACACCAGGTTGCGGATGCCACGGGCACGCAGGGTGCTGTCCAGCTGCGAATTGAAGAAACCGCTGTAGCGCGGCTTGGGCACCAGAATGTCGCCGGGCTGCGGCGCCAGTTCGTCCACCAGCGCGTAATCCCAACCGCCCTTGGCCAGCAGTGTGCCGGCCAGTTCCGGGCGCTTGCGCATGGTCTTCAGCGCGTTGGACTTGTGCCAGTTCGGCGAACCCGGCCCGCCGGCCTCGACGTACCCGTTGTCCCAGCCGTTCTGCAGAAAGATCACCTGTATGCCGGCGGCGCGGGCTGCGCCCAATGCCTGGCGGATCTTCTCGATCACCGGCTGGGTCGCTGAAACATCGAAACCCGCCAGGTCGAGATAGCCGCCGCGGCTGGCGTAGGCGTTTTGCATATCCACGACGATCAGCGCGGTTTCACTGGCTTTCATCGCCAGCGGCTCGGGCCGCGCCGGCAGCTGCACGGGTTCGTCGGGCGCGCTCAGGCCGTAGCCCGAAATCTGTTCGACGGCGCTCATCAGGCCGACTCCTTCAGCTCGGTGACGTGCCGGCGGCTCTGCATCAGCGGCTGAATCTTCTGGCCGAAGGCTTCGACGCCCTCGAGGAAGTCATCGAAGGTCAGCATCACGCCCTGCATGCCGGGCACGGTGGCGATCTCATCGAGCATCCTCGCCACGTTGGCGTAGGAACCCACCAGCGTGCCCATGTTGATGTTCACCGCCGAAGTTGGGTCGGCCATCTGCCGGATGTTGCTGTCAGCGCCCTTGTCGGCGGCACCCTGCTCGCCGAGCCAGGCGATGGCTTCCTCATCGGCGCCGGCCTTGTAGTGCTCCCACTTGGCCCGAGCGGCTTCGTCGGTTTCGTCGGCGATCACCATGAACAGCACACAGGAGGTGACGTGGCGGCCGGTCTTCTCGGTGGCCTTGAGCAGTCGCTCGGTGGCCGGTGCGAAAGCGGTCGGGGTATTCACGCCCTTGCCGAAGCAGAAGTTGTAGTCGGCGTACTGCGCCGAGAAGGCCATGCCGGCATCGGATGAGCCGGCGCAGATGATCTTCATGTCCGCCTGAGGTTTCGGGCTGACGCGGCAGTCCTCCATCTGGAAGTGCTCGCCCTTGAAGTCGCTGCGGCCGGTGGCCCAGAGGTCGCGCAGCACCTGGGCGTACTCGCCGAGATACTGATAACGAGTGCCGAAGAATTCATCCCCCGGCCACATGCCCATCTGCGTGTATTCCGGCTTCTGCCAGCCGGTGACGAGGTTCACGCCAAAGCGCCCGCCCGAGATCGAGTCGATGGTCGAGGCCATGCGCGCGACGATGGCCGGCGGCAGGGTCAGGGTGGCGGCAGTCGCGAACAGCTGGATCTTGCTGGTGACGGCAGCCAGGCCCGCCATCAGCGTGAAGGATTCCAGGTTGTGCTCCCAGAACTCGGTCTTACCACCGAAGCCGCGCAGCTTGATCATCGACAGGGCGAAGTCGAAGCCGTAGCCCTCGGCCTTCTGCACGATGGCCTTATTCAGTTCGAAGCTCGGCATGTACTGCGGCGCATTTTCGGAAATGAGCCAGCCGTTGTTGCCGATCGGGATGAAAACACCAACATCCATGGGAAGCACCTCTGTACGCAATGGCTAGAAAGCGCTGCCCGAACGTGACGGGCAGGGTCGCAAGTGCATTAGCAGGATGCAGGCCAGAATGTGTTTTTGCTTTTGAATCAAGGAGATGAATTATTTAGACGGCGTAATGTGGACCATTTGGTCTGAATCGGAGCACCTGGTTTGCGCGCGGCGCACGAAGATCGTGCAGCCGCCGCTTGCCGCCTTCGTCGCTCGTGCGCCGCACGCTCACCGCGCTACAGTAGCGCCTCGTTCGAACCCATCCGGTAATCCCGTGACAGATCAGCCCTCCGTTCCGCCCCGCAAGCGCCTTACCGCCAGCAAGACACCACGGCCAAAGGGCGCAGTCCGCGTGCCGAGCGCCAGCGCCCAGGACCGGCGCCTGCGCATGATCGAAAGCAAGCGCGCCAGCATTCTTCAGGCCGCGCTGGAGCTGTTCTCCCGCTTCGGCCTGCACGGCACCAGCCTCGACCAGGTGGCGACCCAGGCAGACGTCTCCAAGACCAACCTGTTGTACTACTTCGGCAACAAGGAAGAGCTATACACCAACGTCCTGCGGCAGTTGCTGGAGGTCTGGTTGCAGCCGCTGCAGGCATTCAGCGTCGAGCAGGACCCGGTCGAGGCGATCCGCGACTACCTGCGGGTCAAGCTCGAACTCTCCCGCGACCATCCCGCCGAATCGCGGCTGTTCTGCATGGAGATCATGCAGGGCGCGCCATTGCTGCTGGGCGAGCTGCAGCAGCCGCTGCACGATCTGGTGGAAAACAAGGTCGCCGTGGTCCAGGCCTGGATCGACGACGGCAAGCTCGCACCCATCGCGCCGCATCACTTGATCTTCTCGCTCTGGGCGACCACCCAGCACTACGCCGACTTCCGCGTGCAGGTCGAGGCCGTGGCCGGCAAGACGCTGGATGATCCGGCGTTCTTCGAGGAAACGCTCAAGAGCCTGCAGTCGCTGATCCTCGATGGGGTGAGGCCGCGTTGAGCATGCTTTCCGTCAAGCCGCCACGCTCCACGCTGAGCTGGCTCGGCCTGAAACTGCTGTCGATTAATCTGATCGCGCTGAGCCTTTCCGCCTGCTTCGAGGAGGCGCCGCAAGCAAACCCGCGGGCTAAGGACGTCACCGTGTCGACCGCCGCCAACTTCGCCCGCGCGCTCGTTTCCAGCGACTTCACCGAGGCTCATGCACTTCTCTCAACGCAGGCGCAGCAGCGATATTCCGCAGCGCAACTGCAGCAGGCTTATGCCGACATGACCTCCTACGGCGATGGGCCGGGCGCAGTGGATGGCCACGTCGAATTCATGGATGACTGGCCCGCTCGGCAATCGCAGGACATCGGTTGGGCCTACGTTTCGATTACCGGTGCAGGATTCATCGAGGCCGTGACGGTAGTCGTCGCCGAGGAGAACGGCGCCGCAAAGATTCGCGAGTTCGAATGGGGGCGTCCCTGACTTGCCCCGGTCAACGCTACCGTTCTAGCGGCGAAGAACCGCTGCCTAGCGGCTGCCGTACGTTGCGTTCACCGGCTCACCCGCTGCAGTCACCTTGCGCGAACGGCCGCTGCTGTCTGTACTGGCTGGTCTAACCGTGCGCGGGCCGGAGCGCCTTGGGCAACTTCCGGTATCAGCGCCCTGATGGAGTGAAGCGATGAAACCGACATTCCAGCCTGGCCGAAATATCGCGATGAAGGTGCCTGCCCACGAGTACCAGCGGACGCTCGCGTTCTACCGCGAGACGCTCGCACTGGAAGAACTCACCCCGGCGGGCGCTGAAGGTGAGCACACGCCGCGCTTCGATTTCGGCGGCAAGGTGCTCTGGCTGGACTGCGTGCCGGGCATCAGCCAGGCGGAGATATGGCTGGAGGTCGTCACCGATGACCTGAAAGGTGCTGCCGCCCACTTTGAGGAACACGCCTGCACCCGCCGAGACGAAATCGAACCGCTGCCGGAAGGCTTCAGGGCGTTCTGGATATCGAGCCCGGCCAATATCATCCATCTGGTTTCCGAAGACATTGCGTCCTGACATACAGGCGGCATGATGACGAACGCTGCCTGTGATTCCGGGACTATGACGTGCATCCGCTTCTCGGAAATCGAACGGTACGTGCCTGCTCTGCCGGGACTCTATGAGATCTACAAGGACGACGGCACGGCGTTGAAGGTTGGAATCGGCGTCAACCTGCGCAAGCGGCTGATTCAGCACCGGAAGTCTCGCCAGAGCAGACTGATCCTCAGGGCTGGCGGTGACTGGAATAACCCTGCCGATGTCAGGAGCGCCCAGTCGATACTGGCTAAACATCTGTACTTTGCCGGCAGCATCGACGGATACGACCTCCGAGCGGAAGCGGGTCGGCAGGCGTTTCTCGAAGAGCGTTGCTACATACGCTTCCGGATTACTTCGAGCCGTGAAGAGGCTCGTTCGCGGGAATGTGTGCTGGAGGCCGGCGGAGCCTTTCCTTTTCAGGGACGGGTGAATCCTGAGCGTTGAGCTCCGCCGGATGGTGTCAGCAGTCGCCGCGCCTTCAAACCGCCTGCCTTTGCCGGTAGCCCTGCGCAACCTGCGCCAGCACCACCAGCGTCACGATGGGCAGCAGCCCGATGTTCACCGCCGCCCAGCCAGCCTGAGCGATCAACGCGCCAGAGGCGAAGGACATCACCGCGGCGACGCTGCCGTTGCTCAGCTCCATCAGGCCCTGTGCCCGGGCGCGTTCGCTTGCGGCATGGCCCTGGCCCAGCTGGGTGGTGCCGGCGACCAGCATCAGGTTCCAGCCGATGCCTAGCAGGCAGCTGCTGAGCAGGAAATGCCAGTGGCTGACGCCGAGCAGCGCCACCACCGCGCTGGCGATCAGCAATCCTCCACCCACACAGGCGACCAGCCGGCAGCCGAAGCGGTCCACCAGCGGCCCGGCGACGAATGCCGGGAGGAACATGCCGAGTATGTGCCACTGGATGACCTGACCGCTGGCCTGCAGATCCAGACCTTCGCCATGCATCGCCAGGGGCGTGGCGTTCATCACCAGGATCATCAGGCCGTGGCCGGCGGCGGTGGTCAGCACCGCGGCGCGAATGGTCGGCCGCGCCAGCAGTGCCTGCCAACTGACTGCTGACGGGGCGGCCTGAACGCCGAGCGTTCCGCTGCTTGCCGGCAATCCAGCAAGCACCAGCACGCCCAGCGCCGCGAGGCTGGCGATCAACAGATAGGTGCCGGCGAAGGGAACGCTGGCGAGATCACGCGCCAGGTGGCCGAGCGTGGGCGCGATCAGCGCGGCCAGCACGCCACCGCCGATCACGCAGGCGGTGGCACGCCCCTTGAAGGCTTCGCTCACCGCTTCCAGCGCGGCGAAGCGGTAGTACATCGCCGAGGCCTGGTAGGCGCCGATGGGCAGAGCGCCGAGACAGAGCAGGGTGAAGCTGTCGAGCCAGAGCGACAGCGCGCTGATCAGTCCGCCCAGCACGCCGGCCAACGCACCGATGAGAAAGCCGGCGCGACGGCCGCGGCGCTGCATCAGCCCCGCCAGTGGTTGCAGGGCGAGCAGGCCGCCGAGCATCAGCAGGGCCAGCGGCAGGGTGGCGAGGCCCGCCGCCGGCGCCAGGCGCAGCCCGACGATGGAGGTGAAGATGATCCCGGTCATCGAGCAGGACCAGAACAGCGCCTGGGCGATGAACAGGCGCAGGACCTGAGGGTTGCTGAACAATAGGTGCATGGCGAGGCCCCTTGAGGGTGATGAGCGGGCACAGCGCTGCCTGGCGATACGCCGGGCAAGCTGTGAACGATGAGTGAGGTTCTGACGAAGCGTCAGCCGAAGCGCTGGTAGAAATCCCGCGGGCTGACCGACAGGTGCTTCTGAAAGCTGCGCCTGAGGTTTTCCGGATGGCCGAAACCGGTCAGCCGCGCCACCGTGGCGATCGAGGCCTGGGCGTCGAGCAGCAGATTGCGCGCGGCTTCCAGGCGCACCCGTTCGATGTACTGGCCCGGCCCCATGCCGGTTTCCTGGCTGAACAGACGGCACAGGGTGCGCGGTGTCATATGCGCCTGGGCGGCCAGCGCCTCGATGGACAGGTCGTCGCCCAGGTGCCCGGGAATCCATTCCAGCAGCGCGGCAAGACGCGCCACGCCGCCACTCGGCGCCGCCAGCATCGGGCTGAACTGGGTCTGCCCACCCGGCCGGCGCAGAAACATCACCAGCCGCTGAGCAACCGAAAGCGCCAACGCGCGGCCGAGATCGGCCTCGACCAACGCCAGCGCCAAGTCGATGCCCGCCGTGACGCCCGCCGAGCTGAACAGATGCGCCGCCTGCGGATCGGTCGGGTCGTAGGTGTGCAACCGGTCACCCTGCACCTCGATGGTCGGGTACGTGCCCAGCGCAGCGAGGTCCGCCCAGTGCGTGGTCGCCTTGCGTCCATCGAACAGCCCGGCCTCGGCCAGGATCAGCGCGCCGGAACAGACCGAGCCCAGGCGCCGCACCCTGGGTTCGGCGGCCCGCAGCCAGTCGAGCAGCGGTTGGTCGTGCTTCTGCGCATCCACGCCGACACCGCCCGGAACCAGCAAGGTATCCAGCGTGGCCGGATCGCACACGGCCCAGCTCGCATCCGCCACCAGCTTCAGCCCCGCCGAGGTGGCGACCGGGCCGACGCTGGCAGCGAGCAGCATCAGCTCGTAATGTCTCGGCAGGCCCTGACGCTGCCGCTCGACATTGGCCGAGGCGAACACCTGCATCGGGCCGGTGACATCGAGGCTCATCACATCCGGGTAGATCAGGCAGGCGACGGTGCGGGTGGCGTCCATGGTGCAGCTCTCAGGGTGGATGCCTGCAGTCTGCTGCCGAGGCGCCGCTGTCGCAATGACAAGGTTCCCACGGATCTTGCCAATGCACATATTCCTGGCTCAATTGAAATCTAGATATTGACATTTATCGATATTGGATCGACGATCGGTTTCTTGTCGCAGTTGCGGTATACCCGACTGCACAGCCCTCACGGGGCGGTACTCACATTCGGTGAGGCAGCCTCCATCATTTAATATCTAGAATTCACGATATCTAAATCTTACGTTATGAATCATAAAGCACTTTTTACTCCCGGCTCCCTTGGCTCCTTCACGCTACGTAACCGTATCGTGCTGCCACCACTGACACGCTCGCGCAGTTCGCAGCCGGGCAATATTCCGAACGCCGTAATGGCGACCTACTACCAGCAACGAGCCAGTGCAGGCTTCATGGTGACGGAAGGCATCCAGATCGAGCCGAGAGGGCAGGGATATGCCTGGACGCCCGGGATTCACAGCCCGGAACAGGTCGAAGGCTGGAAGGCCGTTACCCAGGCGGTGCATGACGAGGGCGGCGTGATTTTCGCCCAGCTCTGGCATGTCGGCCGTGTCTCGCACACCTCGCTGCAACCCGGCGGTGCGCAACCTGTTGCGCCGTCCGCCATTGCGGCGACCAACGTCAAAGTCTTTATCGAAACGGGACCGGGCGAGGGCGCGCTGGTCGAGCCCTCGATGCCGCGGGCGCTGTCCAATGCCGAAGTCAAAGAGCTGGT
This sequence comes from Pseudomonas sp., assembly GCA_003488145.1. GTDB lineage: Bacteria > Pseudomonadota > Gammaproteobacteria > Pseudomonadales > Pseudomonadaceae > Stutzerimonas. The sequence goes on along the minus strand of DNMQ01000505.1, from coordinate 10,913 downwards.
ACAGCTCTATGCCGAGGCCGCACGCAACGCGATGGAAGCAGGCTTCGATGGCATCGAGATTCACTGCGCCAACGGCTACCTGGTCAACCAGTTCATTTCCGCCCACACCAATCGCAGGACTGACGAATACGGCGGTTCGCTGCAGAACCGGCTGCGTTTTCTGCGCGAGGCGGTCCAGGCGATAGCCGACGCCATAGGTGCCGAGCGCGTGGGGGTTCGCTTTGCGCCGCTGTTCGCCAGTACGGATGAGGAGCGCGTCTACCTTGGCCTGGTGGAGCAAGACCCGCATGAGACCTACATCGAAGCGGTGAAGATTCTGCAAACCATCGGCGTCGCGTACGTATCACTGGCCGAGGCCGATTGGGACACCGCGCCCGAACTGCCCAGCAGTTTCAGAGAGGCGGTTCGTGCGGCGTTCAACGGCGCGATCATCTACGCAGGCAAGTACACCCCGGAGCGCGCCACCGCGGCGATCGAAGCCGGTTGGGCGGACCTGATCGCCTTCGGCCGTCCGTTCATTGCCAACCCGGACCTGCCGGCGCGCATTGCCCGTGGCTGGCCTATGAACCCGCTGGATGCCAGCAGCATGTACGGCGGCACCGAAAAGGGTTACATCGACTACCCGGTGTACGCGCACTGAGTCGGCGTGCGTGCACGGCCGTGGCGTGCACGCAGCCAGCACCGACAAAGTATCGTAAGATCGCGAAAACCCATTACCTGCCGCGGATATGAGCATAGATATCAGTGAAGCGCTGAAGGCCCTGGATAACCCCACGCGGCTGGCCATCCTTACCCTGCTGAAGGACCCAAAGACCAACTTCCCCGAGCAGGAAGCCGATCCCGAACAGCTGGGTGTCTGCGTCAGCATCATCCAGGAGCGTGTGGGGTTGTCGCAGTCCACCGTTTCGAATTACCTGGCGGCGCTCCAGCGCGCGCAGTTGGTGACGTCGCAGCGTATCGGTCCCTGGACCTACTACAAGCGAAACGAAGAGAAGATCGCTCAGCTGCTCGAGGCGCTCAGCAAAGCCATCTGAGCTGGCTGTGAACTGCGTGTCGCTGGCGTCAGCAGCATGTGAGCCGATCGTTTTTTCCGTCGGGCGTGACGGGCGCTCGCAATGGGGCGCAGTTATCGACTGACCTTGTTCGCCCGATATCGCCCCGGCGTCATGCCGACCACCGTCTTGAAGTCATGAATGAAGTGCGCCTGGTCGCTGTATCCGCAGGCCAGGGCGGTGTCCAGTAACGGCTGGCCGGCGCGCAGCTGGTTGCGCACCAGCGCCACGCGCTGGATGCGGCTGAACTGCTTGGGTGTCATTCCTACATGATGGCGGAACAGGCGCTCCAGCTGGCGCTGGCCGAGCGGTACGGACTGGAGGAGGTCGGCCAGGCGTGCACGGCCCTCGGGCGCGGTGATCTCCGACAGTAGCTGTTGCACTGGGGAGCGTCGCTCCTGAGTCGCCTGCAGACGTTTCATCAATTCCTGCTCTACCAGCAGCTGCTGCGCCTCGCGGCTCAGCTCGGCGAGTTGGTCGACCATCCCGGCAAACCCCAGTCGCTGCCAGTCGGAGCTATGAAAGCCCGCCAGCTCATCCAGGCTGATGCCAAAGAACGCCGCGCCCATCCCAGGGCGAAAGCGCACGCCCATCAGCCTCACCTGCCCAGCCAGTTGCAATCGCGAACTGGCAAGCTGCGGCCCGGCGATCAATGCACGCGGGTTGTGCAGATGACCATCGAAGGCCAGCGGGTCGGCGAAATTGAAGATGACCCCACAGGCGCCGTCCGGATGCAGCATCTGCTCGTCGTACACCGTGGCGGCGTCACCCTCCAGCCACCAGAAACGCTGCACGTAGGCAGCCAGTGCTGGCGCAGGCGGGCGAGTCAGGAAGCCACTGATGTGTGGCAGTCGTTCGTGCAGGGCGGACATGGAAGGCGGCGTTCGAAGATGTCGAAAATCTACAATAGCTCAGCTCGGCGGCTGCGTAGCCTTGGCTGCACATTCAAACCGAGGAGTGACCACCATGCGCATGAACTACCAGGCCGCCGCCCCCGATGTGATGACGGCAATGATCGGGCTGGAAACCTACCTGGCGCGGCAGAGTCGCCGCGAGGACGGCGTCGACAAACCGCTGATGGAGCTGGTCAAGATCCGCGTCTCGCAGATCAACGGGTGCGCCTACTGCCTTGACATGCACACCAAGGACGCCCGCGCCCTCGGCGAAACCGAGCAGCGCATCTATGCCCTGAGCGCCTGGCGCGAAACCCCGTTCTTTACCGACCGCGAACGCGCCGCGCTGGCCTGGGCCGAGGCCAACACCCTGTTGCCGCAAGGCGTTTCGCAACAGCTGTTCGAGGAGGTGCGTGAGTATTTTTCCGAAGCCCAGCTCGCCAACCTGACCCTGGCCATCGCCACCATCAATGCCTGGAACCGCTTTGGCGTGTCCTTCGCGCCGGTGCCGGGCAGCTACCAGCCGGGGTAGGGCGGATGCCTGCCGCCACTCGGCTGGAAGGTCGGGCGGTCAGGGCTTGATCTGCTGGTTGCCCATGGCGCAGAAGCTCTGTGCCTGCCGGGCCGCCGGCAGCGCGCGCAGGCGGCTCATGCATTGGGCCTGGCTTGGCGTCCGTTCCACGCTGAGCATGGCGTTCTCGTCGACAGCGATGAGGTAGGGCTGGTTGTAGCGCGGGCCATCGTGCCAGCTGCTGAACTGCAGATCGCTGAAGGCGCAGCGATAGTGCATGTGGCCGGCGAAGCCCTTGAAAAGGTCGCTCCGGAAGATGTGATGGTATTTCTGCCAGTCACGCGCGCGCTGGCCCTCGCGTACCGCTTCGCGGCAACCCTCCAGTTCGGTGATATCCGCTTCATGTAGAAACGCGCTCTGCGCCAGGCTGGTGCCGTCCAGCTGCACCGTGGCGACCAGATAGACCCGCTGTTCGGCCGCCTGTGCCGTAAGCGCCATCAGCAAACCCAGCGTCAACATCCCTGTTCTGATCAATCTGCAATGCTCCTGAAGGGCCGTTTCGTCGAGGACCGCACCCTAGCCGAGGAGCGCGTCGGGAAACAAGCGTGCGAGTGGTCGGAAAAGGGGGCCTATCGAGGGGATGAACTCCATTGCCGAGTGCTGTCGAAATCAGTGTGTCCAGCCTGTGGGTACAAGCGGGGAAATGAAATGTTGCAAGCCCATCGTGGCATCCGGCTAACGCTCGGCGGCTTTGCTGTAAATTGGCCTGCCGTTGGCAATGAAATCTCCCGTACATGACCCTCCTGATAGCGTTCGCTGTCTTATCCATCCTCGTTTCATTCATCTGTTCGATCCTCGAAGCCGCACTGCTCTCGCTGACACCGAGCTTTATCGCGCATCAGAAGACGACCCGTCCGAAGCTGTACGAGCGCCTGAAAGAACTGAAAGACAAGGTCGACCAGCCGCTCGCGGCCATCCTGACCTTGAATACCGTCGCCCACACCGTTGGCGCGACCGGTGTCGGTGCGCAGGTCACCGTGGTATTCGGCAACGGCTATGTCGGTATCGCCTCGGCGGTGATGACGGTGCTGATCCTGGTGCTTTCGGAAATCCTGCCCAAGACCATCGGGGCGCGTTACTGGCGCACGCTGGCGCCTTACCTGCCGCCTCTGTTGAACGGCATGATCCTGGTGCTCAAGCCCTTCATCTACCTGTCCGACATGATCATGCGGCTGGTCGGTGGCAAGGAGCCGGAACACGACATCCGCCAGGAGATCAAGGCGTTGACGGTGCTTGGTCGCGAGAACAAGAGCCTCGACGAGGACGAGCAGCGCGTCATCAGGAACATCCTCGACCTGCACGAGATCAAGGTCCGTGACGTCATGACACCGCGCACGGTTTGCGACTACACGTCACCGGATACCAGCATCGGCGCATTCAAGGAGCAGGTCGCTGACAGCCAGTTCTCGCGCTACCCGGTGATCGGCGACAACGAGAGCCCGCTGGGTGTGGTGTTCCGCTATGACGCCCTGTCAGCGACCGATGACGAAGCGCCGGTCTCGACGATCATGAAGCCGATGAAGGTCGCGCCGGAAATGACCAGCGTCGAGAACCTCATGACCCAGCTGCTGCACGAGCGCCAGCACATGTGCCTGGTCTATGACGAGTTCGGCAGCTGGCGCGGCCTGGTGACGCTGGAAGACATCATGGAAACCATCATCGGCCAGCCGATCATGGACGAAACGGACGACATCCCGAACATGCGCCGCTTCGCCAAGCGCCGCTGGGATCACCGCATTAAGCGCGCCCGCGACAGCTGACCGAGCATGCGGAGCGGGTCTGCCGCTCCGCATGAAGCTGCCGGATCTCAGCGCTTGACCGTCCCGAGCCGCATGAAACGCGTCTCGCCGCTGGCATCCTCGACCCCGTCGTTATCGGTGACGACGAACAGACGCCCCTGCTTGTCGACCGCCGCACCTTCGACCTTGTCCAGCACCCAGCCACCGGTGCTCTTCAGGTCAGGTAGCAGATCGCGCTCCAGACGCTTGCTTGCGAGCGGGAAGCGCTGACCTTCGGCGGCGGGCTGCAGGCCATTCAGGTCGATGCGGTACAGGCGCTTGATCTGTGCCGCCGGGCCCTGCTGGTTGTCGCGCTCGATCACCAGGAACTGGCCGTTGCCGATTGAAGTGAGCTCGGACAACCCGATCCAGCCGCCCTCGGCTGCGGCGTCGAGCGGGTAGTGGATGAAGCCCCATTCACCAGTGCCCGGGTTGAACACGCCGATGCGCACCCGCCCGGCGGGGTCGTTCTTCCACTCGCGTTGAAAGGCCACGTAGACGCGGGTGCTGGCGCCTTCGCCGACCACCGCGACGCCCTCGAAACCGTTGCTCGTCTGCTGGGCGGCGACTTCCGCGGGCAGGGCGAACTCGTCCAGTACTTCGCCCCTGGCGTTGGCGTGGATCAGCAGGTTCGGCCTGGCCTTGCCGTTACCTTCCGAAGCCAGCCAGAAATCGCCATTGCTGGCCTGGGCGATGCCTTCGAGGTCGTAATCGACCGTCGCGCCCGCCTTGCGCAGCTCGATCTGGCGGTCGATCTGTGCCGGTGTCTGGCTGGTGTCGACGCTGAAGATCCGCGACGCCTTGTAGTAGCTATCCGGCACGGCATAGAGGCGGTCGGACTGGCTGCGGTCCGCGACCAGACCGCTTAGCGCGCCCCAGGAGATCAGGTCGCGATCAGTGGAGCGGATCTCCGGGTAAGGTGCGGTCTTGGCACCGTACTGGTAGATCGAGAGTGTCGACCGGTAACCGTCCTCGGCCGAGTCTTCTTCACTGCTGACCACCAGCAGGTTGCGCGACGGGATCGGCAGGATGCCCTCCGGCCCCAAGCCCGTCGGCAGCAACTGATGCATCACCGGCGCCCAGGGGCGGGCCACGTCGTAGACGGCGACCGCATTGCCGCGCTCGCTGCCGACGAACAGCAGGCTGTGCTTGCGGAAACGCGCCGCGGCGATGCCCTCCGGCTCGATGCCCTTGTTCTCCGAGCGGCTTTCCGGGTAGTGCCCGGCGCGGATGAAGGCGTGTTCCAGCGAGGCGCCGGCCTCGTGCCAGACGTGGCCGTTGTAGTCGAACAGGGTGAAGCTGCGGCTGCCGCCTTCCGCGCCTTCGGCATCCTCGTAGTCGCCCTCGTTGGCGGTTGCCAGCAGCGGCCCGACCCAGGCGATCGAATCCGGCTCGCGACGCTTGCCAGCAAGCACGCCGACCGGTTCGATGCGGTCGTTCTCCTCGACGTCCACACCTTGCAGATCCACCTGGCCGGCGCTGAAGTGGCGCATCACCCTGCCACGACGCAGGTCGACCAGCACGATGTGGTTGTTTTCCTGCAGGGTGACGGCGGCCACGTCCTGGTCGTTGATGCTGACGTACTCAGGCTCCGGATCACCAGGCGCGACCTCGGCCAGGCCGGTCAGGTCGACGTCCCGCGTGCGCCAGCGCGACGGCTGACCCTTGAGGTCGACGATGCGCAGAAAGCCGGCCGGCAGCTGTGGGATCAGCCCGTCGTTGAGGTCCTCGTCGCGCTCGTTCTCGATCGCCACCGCGGCATAGCGGCCCCGCGGGCTGATGGCGATGGAATCCGGCTGGCCACCCATGGGCAGCGTGGCGACGCGTTTGGGTTGCGCCGGATTGCGAATGTCGAACACCGCCAGCACACCGTAGGGCTGAGTGAAGGCGAGCGAGGTGTTCACCGCGACCAGCGCGTAGTGGCGATGTACAGCCACCGAGGTCGGTTCGCCTTCCAGCTGGATAAAGCCCGCCGGCTGCGGCGATTTCGGATCGCGAATGTCCACCAGGCCGATGCGCTCGCCAGGACTGTCGGTGTAGATCAGCGTGCGGCCGTCGCGACTCACCGCGGTGATCTCGGCCACGGTCTGCCGGGTGGCATCCTCATCGGCACCCAGGTTGCGAAAGACCGGGAAGGTGGCGACCCGCTCGAAGTAGTCTGCGGCGCGGAGAGGTGCCGCCTGCGAGGCCAGCGGCAACAAGGCCAAGGACAGGGCAGTGGACAATACGGTGCGGGTCAGGCGGGTCGGAGTTCTCATGCGGGCCTCGGCGGTCAGTGTGGGGGACAGCCAGAACACGCTAGGGCCGGATTGTTACGTGGCGGTGACGGCGAAGAGGTCGAGCATTACGGGAGGAGGTGCGGGTGGCATCGGTTCTGCGTTGGCGGCGCGCTGGTTATCGCCCCCGCTGTCAGACGGATACCCGTGCAGGCTCAATCCACGGCCGGCGCCGCTTCGTACAGCTCCAGCGGCAGGCCGTCCGGGTCCGCGAAGAAGGTGAATCGGCGACCGGTGTACTCATCCAGCCGAATCGCTTCCACCGCAACGCCCTGACGCTCCAGCCATGCCTTGCACTGCGCGACGTCATCCACTGCAAACGCCAGGTGCCGCAATCCCTGCGCCTCCGGTCGTGAAGGGCGCGGCGGCGCATCGGGAAAGGAAAACAGCTCGAGCTGAGCGCCATCCGGCAGCGCGAGGTCGAGTTTGTAGGAGCGACGCGCCTCGCGGTAATGCTCGGCAATCACCGTCAGCCCCAGCGTTTCGGTGTAGAAGCGCTTCGACACGGCATAGTCCGAGCAGATGATCGCGACGTGGTGAATGGAGCGGAGCATGCGCAAGGTCCAGCGGGAATGGTCGGGTAGAGACTGTCAGGAAAGGCGAGTGTTCTAAGAGCCGGATCGCTACATCTCATTCGGTTCTCTGCCCTGGAAGCCCAGCGCAGTCACCGTCGCTAGAATCAGCCCCATGCCCAGGATCTGCAGCGCTGCCAGGCTCTCATCCAGTACCACGACGCCGAAGAGCGAAGCGGTTACCGGCTCGACCATCGCCACGATGGACGCCACAGCCGGTGCGGTATGTCTGAGCCCGACGATGTAGAGAATGAAGGACAGCCCTGCGCCGACCACACCCAGAACGATGAACAGTGGCCAACTCTGGGCGCCTGGCACCGCCGCTGCCTGTTGCGCGTCGCTCATCGAGGCGAGTATGCCAACGAGCACGGCGAACGCTATGACGAGAATCGCCTGAGGACTGCCGTGGGGCGCCGCGTACTTGAACGCAAAAATGAAAGCCGCATAGGACAAACCGGATAGCAGGCCGGCTCCGGCTGCCACGAGCGTAATGTCGCTAGCGCCGACGTCATGGATACCGGTCAGCAAGATGACGCCGAGCATCACCGTTGCGATTGCTGCCCATTTGAACAGCGTCGGCCTTTCGAGTCCGAACGCGAAGGATGCCAGGTAGACGAACACCGGCGCTGAGTACATCAAGGTCGCTGCCACCGCAACGCTGCCCTCGGCGATGCTCAAGAAGTAAAAAGAGAAGTTGCCCGCTACGCCGATGCCGGCGATTACCGACCAGAACCACAGCCTGTGGCTCGTCATTCCACTGCCGGCCGGGCGTAATGCCAGCCAGATGAGCACGCACACGAGGCCGATCAGGCCCCGGTAGAGCGAGACTACGGTGGGACTCCAGCCCTCGCTAATGAGGATGCCGCCTATCCCACCCGATAGTCCCCAGCAAAGTGCCGCAAGCACCACCAATAGCGCGCCCAGGCTTGCCGGTTTCCCCTGAGTTCTTCCATTTGTTCGCGGCGAGCGCTGCGCCATAAGGTCATCCTATGCCTTCGAGAAAGCCGCAAGGGACCAACCTGCAGCGCCCGCCGGGGCGCATGACGAGCAGCCGGTAACAGCGCGGTCACCGGCCTGTTGTCCGTCACTGGTTGCGCGTCACCCGCCAGACCACATTGGCCAGGTCGTCCGCGACGATCAGCGCACCGCTCGGGTCGACGGTCACGCCCACCGGTCGTCCGCGGGTTTTGCCGTCCTCGCGGAAGCCGGTCATGAAGTCGATGGGTTCGCCTGCCGGGCGGCCATCGCGGAACGGCACGAAGACCACCTTGTAGCCGGACGGATCTTCCCGGTTCCAGCTGCCGTGCTCGCCGACGAACGCACCTTCGGCGAACTGCGCGCCCATGACGTCCGAGGAGAAGTCCAGGCCTAGTGCGGCGACGTGGGCGCCCAGTGCATAGTCCGGCGTGATCGCCTGCTTGACCTTGTCCGGGTCCTGCGGGCGCACGCGGTCGTCGACGTTCTGGCCCCAGTAGCTGTAGGGCCAGCCATAGAAACCGCCCTCCTGTACCGAGGTCAGGTAGTCCGGCACCAGATTTTCGCCCAGCTCGTCGCGCTCGTTGACCACCGACCACAGCTGGTTGGTGCCGGGCAGTATCGCCAGGGCCGTGGGGTTGCGCAGGCCGGTTGCGTAGGGTTTGTAAGCGCCGGTTTCGGTGTTGATCTGCCAGATCATGGCGCGGTCGACCTCGGCTTCCATTCCGCGCTCGGTGATGTTGCTGTTCGAGCCGATGCCGACGTAGAGGTACTGGCCATCGGGGCTGATGGTCATCGCCTTGGTCCAGTGGTGGTTGATCTCCGAGGGCAGGTCAACGACCTTGGTCGGCGGACCGCTGGCTTCGGTCTGACCTTCCTCGTATTCGAAACGCACCAGTTCGTCCTGGTTGGCGACGTAGAGGTTGCCGTCGTGGAACGCCAGCCCGTAGGGGGCGTTGAGATCCTCGGCGAACACCGTCTGCAGCTCGTACTCGCCGTCGCCATCGGCGTCGCGCAGCAGAGTGACACGGTCGCCGCTCTCCACCGAGGTGGTGCCGCGTGCCTTGATCACGTCGGCGATCACGTCCTTGGGCTTGAGCTTGGGTGCATTGCCGCCGCGGCCTTCGGCCACCAGGATGTCGCCGTTGGGCAGCACCAGCGTCTGGCGGGGGATCTTCAGATCGGTGGCAATTGCCGTCACGCTGAAACCGTCCGGCACGGTGGGTAGCTGATCGCCCCAGGGGGTTGGCTCGGCGATCTTCATGCTCGGCAGCATTCCGCGGTCGGGTTCCGGCAGTTTGGGGTTGGCACCGTACAGGCTGGCGGCGTCCTGCTCATCGCCACCGCAGGCGCTAAGAAACAACGCGATGGTCAGTGCGGAGAGTGCATTGGTGTGCTTCATGCTTCACCTCCGTCACGCAGGTTGGAAAGGCCGATCCACGCGGCGGCGCAGGCCAGCAGAGTGACGATCACCGAGAGCACCAGACCGGTCGGCATGACTGCCCAGGCGTCCTTGGCGTGCTGCAGTGCATTGATGAAGCCGAGTACCCAGGTCGCCACGAGCAACAGCAGATAGATCAGCGGTCGCCCCGTCCTGTGCCTGGCCTTGATCAGGTTGACGACCGCAAACAGGATCGCCAGCCCGCAGAACACCAGGCCGCCGGCGATCAGCCAGGAGGCGAAGTTGCTCCATTGAATCTGGTAGCTGCGAAAGTAGGCGACGTCGCTCAGCAGTGCGCCGAGAAACAACGGCACGCTCCCGGCCAGTAGGATCGAGTGCAGCGGATGCGGCACATGGCGGGAAACGCTGTGAGTGGTTTCTGTGGTGCGGTGGGTAATGACGGTCACAAGGAACTCCTCATTGCTTTCGACCAGCCCTGCGCGGCGCGGATCGCTCTGAAGGTGCTTAAGAGGGGATCGTGCTGTGCGACCGTTAGTTCACTCATATCGCCGAGCGGCGCGCAGCTCTCGGCCATCGCTGCTCGCGCCCGTTTTTCGTGCCTCGCGCACAAACCAAGTGCTCCGAAGCGGACCATTTGATCCGTTTTGCCCTGGTCAAATCGCTAAGGCACTGATCTGCAAGCGAATCGATCCGGTGGCACGCTTTCTGCTCTCTCCTCGAAAGTCGCCCGTGTGCAAAGGGCGGCGGCGTCACGCATACAGAGAAGCGCCCGCGCCATCGGCGACGCGCTCAGGTTTCAGCCTTGCGTCAGAGGAGTGCGTCACCATGACTCTGCAATACGTTCCCATCATCGACCTCGCGCCATATTTCGCCGGTACGCCGGAGGGCAAGGCCCAGGTGGCCAAGGCCGTGGACCAGGCCTGTCGCGACATCGGCTTTCTGGTCATCACCAACCATCAGATTCCTACCGAATTGATCGAGCGCGTGTCGCGGCTGACGCGCCAGTTCTTCGCCTTGCCGTTGCCGGAAAAGCGCAAGGTCGACCGGCCCAGCCCGGAAATGGTGCGCGGCTACAGCGCCATCGCCGAAGAGAGCCTGTCGTATTCGATGGAGGAGGCCGCGCCCGGCGATCTCAAGGAATCCTTTTCCATCGGGCCCAGCGATGTGCCGGATGAGGACTACTACCGTTGCCCCGCAGCCGGCCCGCATTTCGCGCCGAACGTCTGGCCCACCGGCATCGAAGGCTTCGAGCAGGCCTACCGCGAGTACTTCGTGGCCATGAGCGAGCTGTCGCAGTCGCTGATGCGCATCTTCGCCCTGGCGCTGGAGCTGCCGGAAACCTTCTTCGACGACAAGATCGACAAGCACATCAGCATGTTCCGCAGCCTCAGCTA
>DNMQ01000504.1 GCA_003488145.1 Pseudomonas sp. | reverse complement strand
GTGCCTTTTTACCAGAAGGCTTGGGCGAAATGAAGGGCAGCATTGGGTTTTTCTGGCGGGCAGGCGAAAAGGGTTCAGATCTGAGCCATCTCCTGCTCGGTCAGCGATCGATACCGGCCGGGTTCCAGTGCTAGGTCCAGCGTCAGAGGACCCATGCTTTCGCGATGCAGGGCGGTGACCTTGTTGTTGAAGCGACCGAACATGCGCTTGACCTGGTGGTAGCGGCCCTCGTGCAGGGTCAGACGGGCGCGGCGGGGTGCGAGCAGTACGAGTTCGGCGGGTAGCGTGGTGAGGTTTTCGAAGCGGAAATACATGCCCTGGGCAAAAACGTCAACGCAGGCCGGGTCGATCTCGTCTTCGGTTTCGACCAAATAGACCTTGCCCAGCAGGCTGGTAGGCTGGGTCAGGCGGCGGGACCACCGACCGTCGTTGGTGAGCAGCATAAGGCCGGTGGTGTTGAAATCGAGGCGGCCGGCGATGTGCAGGTCATGCTTGTCCGGCTCGTCGATCAGGTCGAGCACGGTTCGGTGTGTCGCGTCCTGGGTAGCGCTGGCGCAGCCTGCCGGCTTATGCAGCATCAGGTAGCGCGCCGCTTTCCCCGCTTGCAGCAGTTCTCCGTCCAGCTCGATTCGGTCGAATACACGAACGTCCAGATCCACTATCCGGCTGGTTTCGCCGTTCACCAGCACTCGGTCTTCGGCCAGCAGGCGCCGAACGTCCTGACGACTTAGACGTGCGCGATTGGCGAGGTAGCGGTCAAGGCGCATCTGGAGGAGCGGTTTGGCTGCGAGCGCAGCGCGGGCAGATACAGGCCTGATTTCGGAGCGTGGCAGGAATGCGCTCGAGCACGTGATCGGGGATTGGGGTCGTGAAGCACCAGCAGGGCTGGGCGGCGGCAGGGTCGCACTCGCCGCACTGGTTGGGCTGACCGCAGAGCGGGCAGTTGGAAGGATCTACAGGCTCGCTCATAGCGTTTCCGTTAACGCCGGGTTTCGCGTGCCGCTCGAGAGGCCGGCACGCGAACGCCGGTTTACATGACGCGCTGGCCCGGCTTGGCGCCGTTGTCGGGGCTCAGCAGGTAGATTTCGCTACCGCCGGGGCCAGCCGCGAGGACCATACCTTCCGAAACGCCGAACTTCATCTTGCGCGGCGCCAGGTTAGCGACATACAGGGTCAGACGACCTTCCAGCTTGCTTGGGTCCGGGTAGGCGCTCTTGATGCCGGAGAAAACGTTGCGCTTGGCATCGCCGATGTCCAGGGTCAGACGTAGCAGCTTGTCGGCGCCTTCGACGAACTCGGCCTTCTCGATCAGTGCAATGCGCAGATCGACCGCGGCAAAGGCATCGAAGTTGATTTCCGCGGCGATCGGCTGCTTGGTCAGTTCGCCATTGCCCGCCGGGGCAGCTGCGGCTTCGCTGGAGGCGAGGTCTTCTTTGGATGCTTCGATCATGGCTTCGATCTTCGCGGGTTCAATGCGGGTCATTAGCGGAGTGAAAGCATTGAGCTGGTGGTTGGCCAGCAGCGTCGCATGGTCGTTCCAGGTGAGCGGCTCAACATTGAGGAACTGCTCGGCAGCCGCGGCGAGGTTCGGCAGCACCGGCTTGAGGAAAATCACCAGCTGGCGGAACAGGTTGATGCCTAGTGCACAGATTTCCTGTACCTCGGCCTGCTTGCCTTCAACCTTGTTCAGCGCCCATGGCGCCTTATCGGCGATCCAGGCGTTGGCACGGTCAGCGAGCGCCATGATTTCGCGCATGGCACGGGCGAAGTCACGTGCCTCGTAAGCCTCGGCGATGCTCGGGGCGGCGGCTTGGAAGGCTGCCCACAGTTCCGGTTCAGGGTTGGCGTCGACCATCACACCGCCGTTGCCTTTGTGGACGAAGCCGGCGCAGCGGCTGGCGATGTTGACGACCTTGCCAACCAGATCGGAGTTGACCTTCTGCACGAAATCTTCGAGGTTCAGATCGAGGTCGTCCACGCCGCGGCCCAGCTTCGACGCGTAGTAATAACGCAGGTATTCCGGGTTCAGGTGATGGAGATATGTGCGCGCCTTGATAAAGGTGCCGCGCGACTTGGACATCTTCTGTCCATTCACCGTCAGGTAGCCGTGCACGTTGACCGCGGTCGGCTTGCGGAAGCCAGCGCCCTCCAGCATGGCCGGCCAGAACAGGGTGTGGAAGTTGATGATGTCCTTGCCGATGAAGTGGTACAGCTCGGCGGTCGAATCCTTGCTCCAGAACGTGTCGAAGCTCAGCTCTGGGCGGCGCTTGCACAGGTTCTCGAAGCTGGCCATGTAGCCGATCGGCGCGTCCAGCCAGACGTAGAAATACTTGCCCGGTTCACCCGGAATTTCGAAGCCGAAGTAGGGCGCGTCACGCGAGATGTCCCACTCCTGTAACCCTCCGTCGAGCCATTCGGCGATCTTGTTGGCAACCGACTCCTGCAGCGCACCGCCGCGGGTCCATTGCTTGAGCATGGCCTCGAAGTCCGGCAGCTTGAAGAAGAAGTGCTTGGAGTCCTTGAGCACTGGCGTGGCGCCGGAGATCGCCGAGCGCGGATCTTTCAGTTCGGTCGGCTCGTAGGTGGCGCCACACTTCTCGCAGTTGTCGCCGTACTGGTCCTCGGCCGCGCACTTCGGGCAGGTGCCNNTGGCGATGTGGCCGGCGTCGCGCAGACGTGTGTAGATCAGCTCGGCAAGCTTGCGGTTCTCTTCCGAATGGGTGGAGTGGAAATTGTCGAAGTCCACCAGGAAGTCGGCGAAATCACTGCCGTGTTCGGCCTGCACGTTGGCGATCAATTGCTCGGGCGTGATGCCTTCTTTCTCGGCACGCAGCATGATTGCCGAGCCGTGGGCGTCGTCAGCGCAGACATAGATGCACTGATTGCCGCGCAGCTTCTGGAAGCGCACCCACATGTCCGTCTGAATGTACTCGAGCATATGGCCGAGGTGGATCGAACCGTTGGCGTAGGGCAGTGCGCTGGTAACGAGAATCTGGCGAGCTTCGGACATGGGAAATCTGCGGTCGGAATTGCGAAAGAAAGTCTGCAACTATAAAGGCCCGGCGCGTATTTTTCACCCGCGCTGCCCATCCCCGGCTTCGACAGTGCCGGTTGGTGTTGGGCTCGGAAGTGGCGTGCGGGGTAAGATGCCTGTCTGATTTGCTCGGTCTTTCTAGGAGTAACCATGTCCGTCACTCGCGAAGCTGTGGAAACCGTCCTGCGCCAGTACACCGATCCCCATTTGAATCAGGATCCGGTGAGCGCCGGCTGCGTGCGTTCGATCGAGGTGCAAGGTGATAGGGTCAGCGTGCAGCTTGAGTTGGGCTACGCCGCTGCGCTGTTTCGCAGTGGCTGGGCACAGATGCTGGCGATGGCTATCGAGCATCTGGATGGCGTCAGTCGCGCCGATGTCCAGGTCGATTGCGTGGTCCGTCCGCACAAGGCGCAGGATCAGGTGCCGGCGCTTTCCAATGTGAAGAACATCATCGCCGTGGCATCCGGCAAGGGTGGTGTCGGCAAGTCGACCACAGCCGCCAATCTGGCTCTGGCCTTGGCGCGCGAAGGTGCACGGGTGGGCGTGCTGGATGCCGACATCTATGGCCCGAGCCAGGGCATCATGTTCGGTATCGCAGAAGGCACGCGCCCGGAGATTCGCGATGGCAAGGCGTTCATCCCGCTGGAGGCCCACGGGGTGCAGGTCATGTCCATGGCGTTCCTGTCCGATGACAAGACGCCGATGGTCTGGCGCGGGCCGATGGTTTCCGGTGCGCTGTTGCAGTTGATCACTCAGACCGCCTGGAACGATCTCGATTATCTGGTGGTTGATATGCCGCCGGGGACGGGCGATATCCAGCTGACGCTGGCGCAGAAAGTGCCGGTGACGGGGGCGGTCATCGTCACCACTCCGCAGGATCTGGCGTTGCTCGATGCGAAGAAGGGCGTTGAGATGTTCCGCAA
>DNMQ01000508.1 GCA_003488145.1 Pseudomonas sp. | reverse complement strand
GACTGGGCGGCCAAGGGCACCAATCTGCTGGGCGTCAAGGCGGTGATCGCCGAGAGCTTCGAGCGCATCCACCGCTCCAACCTGATCGGCATGGGCGTGTTGGCGCTGCAGTTCGTCGGTGATCAGACGCGCCAGTCGCTGGGCCTGAACGGTACGGAGAAGTTGTCGATCCGCGGTCTAGGCGCCGATATCGCGCCGCGCCAGATGCTGACCGTGGATGTGGAGCGCGCCGATGGTTCGCGTGACTCGTTCCAGGTGCTGAGCCGCATCGATACGCTCAACGAGGTGCAGTACTTCAAGGCTGGCGGAATTCTGCACTACGTGCTGCGCCAGCTGATCGGGAGCTGAGCGAAACCGGAAACGCCGATGCGATTCCTTTCGCATCGGCGTCCGCCGGTCCTTCGGCGATTGGTTTCCAGCTGCCCTGACGTCCCTGCCCGCTGCCCGGCTCCCTGAGTTCGCTTCGCATCGCGAAGCACCGGACACGCACCGACAATGCCCAAAACCCGTTACAGAACCATTAAGCCACGGCTGCCGCTGGTCGCCTGTGCGCAGAAGAAGCTGATCCACGAATCAGCTTTGGCTCAAGAACGCCACTCTCCGGCCGACCAACTGGTCAGCCTGACCCATTAGAAAAACACAAGGTCGGGTGCGACACCCTACGATTCCTCTGCCAGGCGTGATAGTCGATGCGTAACAATCAACCCGTAACTCAGCGCGAATACGCGTTTCCTGACCAGCAACGCCTCATCTCGACCACCGACCTCAAAGGCCAGATCACCTACTGCAACGACATATTTGCCGAGGTCAGCGGCTTCGCGCGTGACGAACTGATTCGCGCGCCGCATAACCTGGTGCGCCATCCGGATGTGCCGCCGGCCGTGTTCGACCACATGTGGACGACCCTGAAGCAGGGCAAGCCATGGATGGGCATCGTCAAGAACCGGCGCAAGACCGGCGACCATTATTGGGTCAACGCCTACGTCACGCCCATTTTCGATCAGCAGCGCCAGGTAACAGGCTATGAGTCGGTGCGTACCAAACCGACCCGCGAACAGGTTCAGCGAGCCGAAGCCCTGTATGCGCGCATCAATTCCGGCAAGTCCGGCGTGCCCCGCCGCGACACCTGGCTGCCCGTACTGAGCAAATGGCTGCCGTTTCTGGTCATCAGCCAGATAGGATTTCTGGTCGGGGCCAGCTTCGATCATGCATTGGGGTTCATCGCCGCCGCGCTGCTGGCCGTACCGTTCGGCCTGGTCGCGCTGCACTGGCAGCAACGTGGCATAAAGCGCCTGTTGCAGCTGGCGAGCGAGAGCACCAGTGACCCGCTCATCGCGCGCATGTATACCGACAGCAGCGGCGTCGAAGCCCAGCTGGAAATGGCGATGCTCAGTCAGCATGCGCACCTGAAGACCTGCCTCACGCGCCTGCAGGACATGGCCGTGCAGTTGCAGGGGCAAGCCAAACAGGCCGACTCGCTCGCACAGAACTGCGCCAACGGCCTGGTGCAGCAGCATCAGGAAACCGAGCAGGTCGCAACGGCGATCAACGAGATGGCCGCGACGACGCAGGAAGTCGCCGGCAACGTCGCGCTGGCCGCCGACGCGACCCGAGAGGCCAGCCGCCTCACCGATCAGGGCCGTGCGGTCACTGCCGAGACACGCAAGGCCATTCAGCAGCTATCCGAATCCGTCGCCAAGACGGGCGAAGCGGTCAACCAACTGGCCAACGACAGCGAGGCGATCGGCAGCGTGGTCGATGTGATCAAGAGCATCGCCGACCAGACCAACCTGCTGGCACTCAACGCCGCGATCGAGGCTGCGCGTGCCGGTGAAAGTGGCCGCGGCTTCGCGGTGGTCGCCGACGAAGTCCGCCAGCTTGCCCAACGAACGGCCAGTGCCACGGGTGAGATCCACCAACTGATCGAGAAGCTTCAGTCACAGGCGCGACACGCCGTGGAGACCACCGAGGATGGCCGCGTGCATGCGACGCGCGGCGTCGATCAGGTGGTCCAGGCCGATCAGGCCCTCAGCGGGATCAACGAGGCGATGGGCAATATCATCGACATGACCACGCAGATCGCGTCCGCGACGGAGCAGCAGAGCGCGGTGGCCGACGAGATCAGCAACAACGTCAGCACCATCGCCCAGCTGGCCGAACAGACCACCGGTGACGCGCGCAGCTCTGCGCTGCTCAGCGAGGACCTCGCCGCCACGGCACAAGGGCAGTACGCCCTGGTCGAGCGCTTCAACCGCTAGGAAAAGCCGCAGCCGGTATCGCTCGATCCGGATGCAGGCAGCGCTCAGTGCGAGATCACACCCTGGAGAAACGCGGCAATCGCATCGGCAGTACTGTCGAGGTGCTGGTCGTGGCTCAGGCCCGAGCGTTTCAGCGGTTTGAGATCGTGATCGGCGGCGGCCAGCCAGTGCAGCGCAATCGCCAGGGATAGCGCGTACTGCGCCACCGTTTCATGATCACCCAAGGCGTCGCGCTCACCCTGGACAATCAGGGTCGGCGTCTGCAGCGTGGCGAGATGCGCCACCCGAGGCTTTTCCGGCTTGCCGGCGGCATAGAACGGATAACCCAGGCAGACCAGCGCGTCCGCGCCCAACTCATCGGCCAGCAAACTGGCCATTCGCCCCCCCATCGACTTGCCACCGATGGCCAGCGGTCCTGTGGCCTGCTGTCGCACCAGGGCATGGACTTCACGCCATTGGGCCAACAATTGAGCCTGTGGACTGGGCGGCCGCTTGCCTGCCCCGGCACGTCGCGCCGCCATGTAGGCGAACTCGAATCGGCAAACCGCTATCCCGCGCGCAGCAAGGCGCGCAGCCATTTGTTCCATGAACGGGCTGTCCATCGGTGCGCCAGCACCATGCGCCAGGATCAGGCTCACCCATGCGCCGCCAGACGGCCGGTTCCACCTGACGAGATACCCTTTGTCACTTTGTGTGTATTGACCCGCGTCAATACCGGCAGATTGCCCTTTCCCCATCCTTGCCTCGCTTTCTATTAGAAAGAAAAAAACTGCTCATTACCCGTGGATGGAAGCCCATACATGAACACAGCAACCAGTACCGCCTACAGTTACAAGGTGGTCCGCCAATTCGCCATCATGACGGTGGTGTGGGGAATCGTCGGGATGGGGCTCGGCGTTTTCATCGCAGCACAATTGGCCTGGCCATTTCTGAACCTTGACCTCCCCTGGACCAGTTTCGGTCGTCTACGTCCATTGCACACCAACGCGGTGATCTTCGCCTTCGGCGGCTGTGCTCTGTTCGCAACTTCCTACTACTCGGTACAGCGTACCTGTCAGACCACACTGTTCGCGCCGAAGTTGGCCGCGTTCACGTTCTGGGGCTGGCAGCTGGTCATCCTGCTCGCCGCGATCTCCCTGCCGCTGGGCTTCACCAGCTCCAAGGAATATGCGGAACTGGAGTGGCCGATCGACATCCTGATCACCATCGTCTGGGTGGCCTATGCGGTCGTCTTCTTCGGTACGCTGGCGACGCGCAAGGTCAAGCACATCTACGTCGGTAACTGGTTCTTCGGCGCCTTCATCCTGACCGTGGCCATTCTGCACATCGTCAACAACCTGGAAATCCCGGTCAGTGCGATGAAGTCCTACTCGCTGTATGCCGGTGCGACCGATGCGATGGTGCAGTGGTGGTACGG
>DNMQ01000506.1 GCA_003488145.1 Pseudomonas sp. | reverse complement strand
GAATCCATCGAGGAAGACCAGGTGCGTCGTGGCGTGATCAAGGCGGGCGAGTAAGTCGAGAACCGTAGGGTGGAAGACTGCGAAGCATCTTCCACGCGTCCGTGTCGGGCCGACCAACGCGTGGATGTGCTTCGCGACATCCACCCTACGCACCGGCACCCACTGCGCCGCCATTGAGATCACGCGGTATCACGAGGAGAGGCACATGAGCCGCAAATGGATCAGTTTCCCCATCCGCGAGGGTGAGAGTTCGCGTCAGGCGCACTGCGATTTTCCGCAGGGCACCTACGAGCGCGAAATGGGCCGGGAAGGCTTCTTCGGCCCGGCTTCGCATCTGCATCACAAGCATCCGCCGACCGGCTGGATCGACTGGGAAGGCCCGCTGCGCCCGCACGCCTTCAACTTCAACCACATCCCCAGCGAAGGCGACTGCCCGCTGCAGGCGCCGTTGGCGCTGCACAACGCCGACGTCAAGCTGCGCCTGTGGAAGACCAACGGCGCCATGCGTCATCTGGTGCGCAACGGCGACGGTGACGAACTGCTGTTCATCCACGAAGGCGCCGGGCATCTGTACTGCGACTTCGGCCACCTGGAATTTCGCGACGGCGACTACCTGATGATCCCGCGCGGCACCGCCTGGCGCATCGAGGCGACGCAGCCGGTGTTCATGCTGTTGATCGAGAACACCGACGGCGCCTACCAGCTGCCGGAAAAAGGCCTGGTCGGCCCGCACGCGATCTTCGACGCCGCGGTGCTCGACCATCCGCGCCTGGACGACGCCTTCCGCGCGCAGCAGGACGAAAACCCCTGGCAGATCCGCATCAAGCGGCGAGACCAGATCACCACCGTGACCTACCCGTACAACCCGCTGGACGTGGTCGGCTGGCACGGCGACAACACCGTGGTACGGCTCAACTGGCGCGACATCCGCCCGCTGATGAGCCATCGCTACCACCTGCCGCCGTCGGCGCACACCACCTTCGTCGCCAACGGTTTCGTGGTCTGCACCTTCACGCCGCGGCCGGTGGAATCCGATCCGGGCGCGCTGAAGGTGCCGTTCTTCCATAACAACGATGACTACGACGAAGTGCTGTTCTACCACCGCGGCAACTTCTTCAGCCGCGACAACATCGAGCAGGGCATGGTGACCTTCCATCCCTGCGGCTTCCCCCACGGGCCGCATCCGAAGGCGCTGAAGAAGGCCAGCACCGACCCGGCGACCTTTGCCGACGAGGTGGCGGTGATGATCGACACCCGCCGCGCGCTGGAAGTCGGCGAGGCTGCCGCAGCCGTCGATGTCCCTGAATACGTCAACTCCTGGCGTGCGCCGGGCAAGGAATCCTGATGAAACTCGCAACCCTCAACCAGGGCCGCGACGGCGTGCTCGTCGTCGTCTCCCGTGATCTCGCCCAGGCGGTGAAAGTGCCGCAGATCGCCGCCACCCTGCAGGCCGCGCTGGATGACTGGAACTACTGCAAGCCGAAGCTGGAGGCGGTCTACCAGCGTCTCAACGACGGGCTGGAGGAGGGCGCTTTCGCCTTCGACCAGGCCGCCTGCCACAGCCCGCTGCCGCGCGCCTATCACTGGGCCGACGGCAGCGCCTACGTCAATCACGTCGAGCTGGTGCGCAAGGCGCGCGGCGCCGAGATGCCGGAATCCTTCTGGCACGATCCGCTGATGTACCAGGGCGGCGCCGATGCCTTTATCCCGCCGCACAGCCCGATCCGCCTGGCCGACGAGGCCTGGGGCATCGACCTGGAAGGCGAGCTGGCGGTGATCACCGGCGACGTGCCGATGGGCGCGACGCCGGCCGAGGCGGCGTCGCACATCCAGCTGCTGATGCTGGTNNTTCTCGCCGGTGGCGGTGACCCCGGACGAGCTGGGCGAAACCTGGCGCGACGGCAAGGTGCACCGGCCGCTGGTCTCGCATATCAACGGTGAGCTGTTTGGCCAGCCGGATGCCGGCACCGACATGACCTTCGACTTCCCGACCCTGGTCGCCCACGCCGCGCGCACCCGCCCACTGGGCGCCGGCACCATCATCGGCTCGGGCACCGTGTCGAACTACGACCGCAGCGCCGGCTCGTCCTGCCTGGCCGAGAAGCGCATGCTCGAGGTGGTCGAGCACGGCGAGGCGAAGACGCCATTCCTCAAGTTCGGCGATCGGGTGCGCATCGAGATGTTCGACGCCGCCGGGCAGAGCATCTTTGGCGCCATCGATCAGCAGGTCGAGCGCTATGAGCACTGAGCTGACGCTCTACGGCTACTGGCGCTCCAGCGCCGCCTACCGGGTGCGCATCGCGCTGAACCTCAAGGGGCTGGCCTACCGGCAGGTGCCGGTGCATCTGGTCAAGGATGGCGGCCAGCAGCGTGCGGCCGATTACCGCGCCCTCAACCCGCAGCAGCTGGTGCCGTTGCTGGTTGACGAAGCCAACGGTGGGGCGCGCATCAATCAGTCGCTGGCGATTCTGGAATACCTCGAAGAAGTGTTCCCGGTGCCGGCGCTGCTGCCGGACGATCCGGTTCGCCGCGCCCAGGTGCGCGCCCTGGCCATGCACATCGCCTGCGAGATCCATCCGCTGAACAACCTGCGTGTGTTGCAGTACCTCTCCGCCGAACTGGGTGTCGACGACGAGGCCAAGAACGCGTGGTATCAGCACTGGGTCGGTCAGGGTCTCGCTGCCGTGGAAGAGGGCCTGGAATGTTTCGATGGCAGGCTTTCCCTGAACGATCGGCCAGGTTATCTGGAGGC
>DNMQ01000507.1 GCA_003488145.1 Pseudomonas sp. | reverse complement strand
TAGTAGTAGACGTTGGGCTTGGGCAGCCCGGCGCGGGCGGCGATGTCGCTGGTCTTGGTCGCGGCGAAGCCCTTTTCGGCGAATTCTTCGCTGGCGGCTTTGAGGATCAGCTCTTTGTTGCGCTCACGGATACTGGACATGGGGGCCTTTCGCTGGCTGCCGGCGATACGAACAAGCGCCCGCATGCTAGCACCCTGTCCGCGAGCCCCTCAACCGAAGCGCCGGAGGAGAGGCGAAGGGGCCCGGAGCCCCTTCTCGACAGCACTCAGAAGTGCGCTTTGACGATAGCGCTGAAGGTGTTCTGGTCGGTTTTGCCAACGAAGTTTTCGCTGACGAAGCCGCCGTCTTCGATGCCGTATTTGTTAGACCAATAGTCGTACTCGATACCGACATAGAGCTGCTTCTCGCCCCAGTTCATCGCCTTGCCTAGGTCGTACTTGATCTGCGGGTTGATGTGCAGGTTGGCGTGATATTCCTCACCGCGGGAGTTGCTGTCGTTGTCGACCACCCAGTCGATGAAGCCGTCGAAGAGGATGTCGGAGTTGCCCACCGGCAGGGTATAGCCCCACACCGGGGTGACCTGCCAGGTGCCGTCGCCTACGCGGTCACCGTCAGTGTCGCGGTGGTAGACGTTCACCGAGACATAGTCGAAGCCGGGCACGTCCAGATCGAAGCCCGGGCCGATCATGTAGGTTTCCACATCGCCTTCGCCGAACTCGTAGGTCATTGCGACCAGCACATCCTTGATCGGGCCGAAGCTCAGGTCGCGCTGGAAGATCTTGCCGAACGACAGGCGCGGTGAGAATTCGCCGTAGAAGGTGCTGTCGTCGTTGCCGTTGTCGTTACCCTTGCCGTTGAAGTGGATCGAGTCGAGAAACAGGAACGTGTCGCCATACTTCCAGCCGTTGACGTGCTCGAAGGTGACAGTCTGCTGGATCGGCGCATCGATCTTGTAATCCTTGCCGTACAGGTAGGTCAGGCTGTTGCTGTGCCAGTGGAGCAGGCCTTCGGCCATCGCCGGGGCGGTCAGCAGGCTGCCGGCGAGCGCGACGGCGAGGGGAGCGGTCTTCAGTTGCATGTGGATTTCCTTGAAGTGGGTGACGGCTTTTTTTGGGCGCCATTGTCTTTCAAGACTGGCGTGGCGAGAAGCGCACGATGGCGTGATTCCGACCATCAGACGGATCGCCCCGCACAGGAAGTCGTGGCGTTATCCCTGCGCGCCGAATAGTCAGGAATATTCACCGACAGCGTATTCGTGCCGACGGCATCCTCGACCAGTTCCTCGGGGTCGAATACATCGACTTCGCTCGGTTCGCGCGGCAGGAACAGGTTGAGCAGGATGGCGCTGAAGGCGCCGATGGTGATCGGCGAGCCGAAGATGTTCTTCAACACCTCGGGCATCGCGCTCAGCACTTCCGGCACGCCGGCGACACCCAGGCCGAGACCCAGGGAAATCGACACAATGAGCATGTTGCGGCGATGCAGGCCGGCTTCGGCGAGGATCTTGATGCCGGCGATGGCCACCGTGCCGAACATGATCAGTGTGGCGCCGCCGAGCACCGGCTTGGGCATCAGCTGCAGCACACCGCCGACGAAGGGGAACAGACCCAGCAGTACGAGGACCGCGGCGATGTAGTAGCCAACGTAGCGGCTGGCGACGCCGGTGAGCTGGATGACGCCGTTGTTCTGGCTGAAGGTGGTCATCGGCAGGCTGTTGAACACCGCGGCGACCGCCGAGCTGCAGCCATCGGCGAGGATTCCCGACTTGATCCGCCGCAGATACACCGGCCCACGCACCGGCTGACGCGAGATCATCGAGTTGGCGGTGAGGTCGCCGGCGGTTTCCAGCGGGGTGATGAGGAAGATCACCGCGATCGGAATGAAGGCCATCCAGTCGAATGCGAAACCGAAACGGAAAGGTTGCGGCACGCTGAGCAGCGGCAGTTCGCCCAGCTCGGCGAAGTCCAACTTGCCCATGGACCAGGCCACCAGATAGCCCGCGGTCAGCGCGATGATCACCGCCGACAGCCGTAGGATCGCCCAGGGAAAGCGGTTGAGCACCACGATGATGCCGATCACCAGGCCGGCCAGCGCCAGGTTGGGCAGGGCGCCGAGGTCATCGGCGCCGTAGCCGCCGGCGATATCGGTCATCGCCACCTTGATCAGCGAAAGGCCCATCAGGCAGATGATGGTGCCGGTGACCACCGGCGTGATCACCCGGCGCAGCTTGTTGATGCACTGGCTGAAGGTGATCTCGACGAACGCGGCGCAGAAACTCACGCCGAACAGCGTGGCCAGGATCTCCTCCGGCGTGCCGCCCCGCGCCTTGACGATGAAGCCGGCGCTGAGGATGGCGCTGAGAAAGCCGAAGCTGGTGCCCTGCAGGCACAGCAGTCCGGAGCCGATGGGGCCGAAGCGCCGGGCCTGGACGAAGGTGCCGAGACCGGAGACGAACAGCGCCATGCTGACGAGGTAGGGGACGTATTGATCGAGGCCAAGCGCGCTGCCGACGATCAGGGTGGGGGTGATGATACCGACGAAGCTGGCCAGCACGTGCTGCAAGGCGGCGAAGGTCGCGGGTAGCGGGCCGGGGCGATCATCGAGCTGATAGATGAGGTCCTGGTTCGCCTGCGGAGCGGTGCCGCTCCTGTTTTCGGTTGCGGTCATTGTTAAGCCTGCCATTTGTTGTTTTACGGTCATGGGCTTGCGAGGCTTCACGGCACCTCTATCGCTGTCCGTCGAAAGCTGTTCGATCGGTCAGGACGCCTGGACTATAGCAACCTGTAGACAGACTGATAAACAATAAATCAGAAAATTGTGCACAATTGGATCGGCGGCAGTTGGCCCAGATCGCGCGAACGCGTCTGGACCGGGCTTCAGCGCGGTGCCTGCAATTCCCGCGAGACATTTTCCGCAAGGCCCGCGCCGGCCTCGCTCATGGTCAGGTAGGTGCGGTCGGCGCCGGCTTCCTGGATGCGCTGGGCGATATCCTCGTACATTGCGTGGGACACGATCAGCCCGCCGAAGCCGCTTTCACGCAGCTTGCGGGTGGAGATGATCTTGGCCTCGGGGTCGTTCATCGCCAGGATCACCGCCTCGACCTCGTTCATCTCCAGGCTCTGCCAGAACATCTGGTCCTCGGCATCGGCAAAGAGGATGTGCCGGCCCTCGGCGGTGTTCTTTTCCACCATGACCGGGTCGGAATCGAGGCTGACCAGGGCGAAACCCTTCTCCGCCAGGTAGTCGTAGGCGGCGCGCCCGGTACGGCCCATGCCCATGATCAGAATGCGCGCATCGCCCAGCGACACCGGTTGTTCGTCGGGGTGGCGAATGTTGCGCTCGTAGCGGAGCAGTCGCGGCGCCAGGCGTTCGTACAGCGGGTGGGCGAAACGGTTGATCTGCGCCGAAACGATGAACGAGAACGCCACGGTGATCGCCAGCGGCATCAGCCACTGCGGCAGCACCACGCTGACGACGATCAGGCCGAACTCGCTGTAGTTGGTCAGGCTGGCGGCGCTGAGAAAGGCGCTGCGGGCGCGCAGGCGGAAGGCGACGAACAGGCCGAAGAACAGCACCGCCTTGAGCGGCAGCAGCAGCGACATGGCGAAGGCGAACCAGAGGGCGTTGGCATCCGGCAGCCCACCGATGCCGATCTTCAGGAAGAAGCCGACCAGGAACACTTCCTTGATTGCCCACAGCGAATTCGACAGCTCGCTGGCACGCTTGTGTTTGGCGAGCATGGCGCCGAAGGCCAGCGCTCCCAGTTCGGAACTCAGGCCGACGTATTCGAAGCCGAGACCGCCGGCCACCAGCGCCAGCATCAGGCCCAGCAGCACCATCAGCTCCTCGTGGCCACTGTGGTCGAGCAGGCGGAACAGCACGGGGCGCAGCAGCGGCAGCAGGAACACCAGCAATGCCCAGGCGGAGGGGACCTTGCCCGCGGCGAGGCTCATGACTACCAGGGCGATAAGGTCCTGGATGATCAGCACGCCGATGGCGACGCGGCCGTGAAAGGCGCGCAGCTCGCGCTTGCTTTCCAGCACCTTGGCCGCCAGCACGGTGCTGGAGAACGACAGCGCGATTGCCAGCAGCATGGCCTCACGCCAGCTGTTATCGAGGATCAGCATGATCGCCGGCATCACCAGCACGCTGGAGATGAAGAAGTGCAGCAGGCTGCCGCCGATGACTTCGCGGCGAACCAGATTGCCGAGCTTGAGCTTGAGCCCCACGGTGAACAGCAGCAGGAGCACGCCCAGATGCGACAGGTGATCGAGAACGATGCTGTCGTCACGGGTCACGCCCACGTAGTCGCCCGCCGCGGCCAGCGCGAAGCCGGCACCGAGGTAACCGATCAGCGGCGGCAGGCCGATGAAGCGGGCAAGCAGCCCGAGGGCGAAAGCGAAGGCAATCCAGCTGGCTTCAATCACGGGGCGGCGTCCGGCGTCGAGGGAGGGCGCGGCATTTTAACGGGGCGTCGGCGATTGGGTAGCGTCGGCAGCGATATTCCTTGCGGGAATCTGCTCGTTCGTCGTCGTGGAAGGGGAGTTGCCGTACCGCAGCGCTAGCTGGCCAATGCCGCCTGGGGCGCGGAGGAGGGGATGGCGGTCAGTGCGCCAATGGGCACGGTGCGGAAGGGGAAACGCCGCGCGGATGGCGCGCGGCGTCTTTGCTCAGTCGATGGACGCGCCCTTGGCGATCCAGTCACCCAGCAGGTCACGCTCGTCCTGGGTCATCTGGGTAATGTTGCCCAGCGGCATGATCTGGCTAGCCACGGTCTGCGCATGGATCTTCGCCGCCTGCTCGCGTATCTGCTCGGCGGTATCGAACATCACGCCTGCCGGCGCTGCGCTGAACAGCGGGCTGCTCGGCTGCGCGGAGTGGCAGACGGTGCAACGCTCGTGAATCACTTCGCTGACCTGGGCGAACTGGCTGGCACTGGCGCCGCTCTGCTGTGCACTCGTGCTGGCCTGCTCCGGCGAGGTCGCTGCCAGGTTTGGTGCCGGTTGGCGGTTCGGCGCGGTGACGTAGGCCAGGCAGATCATGCCCAGTGCCGCGGCCGGTAGCGCCCAGGCAAAGCGATTACTGTTGTGGCGGGTGTTGAAGTAGTGGCGCGCCAGCACCGAAAGCGCGCCGAGCGCGGCGAGGATCAGCCAGTTGTACTGGCTGCCGTAGGTGCTCGGAAAGTGGTTGCTGATCATGATGAACAGCACCGGCAGGGTGAAATAGTTGTTGTGCCGCGAACGCAGCAGGCCCTTGGCCGGCAGCACCGGATCGGGCGTGCGGTTCTGTTCGATGGCGGCGACCAGCGCACGCTGGGCCGGCATGATGATGCGGAACACATTGCCGACCATGATGGTGCCGATCAGCGCGCCGGTATGGATGTAGGCTGCGCGGCCGCTGAATACCTGCGAATAGCCCCAGCACGCAGCGATCACCAGCACGAACAGCACCAGGCCGAGCAGGGCGGGGGTCTTGCCCAGCGGCGAGTCGCAGAGCAGGTCGTAGATGAACCAGCCGACGATCAGCGAGCCGAAGCCGATAGCGATGGCCGCCGCAGGGGACAGTTCGCTGCCCGGTGCGATCAGGTACAGGCTGGGGTTGAGGTAGTACACCACCATCAGCAGCGCCACGCCCGACAGCCAGGTGGTGTAGGCCTCCCACTTGAACCAATGCAGCTTTTCCGGCATCTGCGGCGGCGCCAGCTTGTATTTCTCCAGGTGGTAGATGCCGCCACCGTGGATGGCCCAGAGATCGCCCGACAGGCCCTCACGCGGGTTGGCGCGGTTGAGGTTGTTCTCCAGCCAGACGAAATAGAAGGAAGCACCGATCCAGGCGACGCCAACGATCATGTGAATCCAGCGGATACTCAGGTTCAGCCATTCGGTCAGATGGGCGTCCATTTGTCATGCACCTCTTGCGGCCTGCAGGCGGCCGTATTTCTTCTTATTGGAATCGGCTTGAGCGCGTCGCGAACGCAGGCAAGGCAACGCCGAATGAGCCAGCGCAGTAGCGGTCATGTCGATTCCCGTTGGGGGTCGAGGAGGAGTTGCTGATCCTCCGTGAAGAAGTACTCGTCGCAGTTGTTGCCAGAACCGCTGCGATCGACCACCAGGAATTCATCCCGCTTTTCGATCGTCAGCACCGGGTGGTGCCAGACGCCGCGGTGGTAATTGACGCCCTGCCTGCCGTTGCTGCGGAAGGCGCGGACGTGGCCCNNTCGGGCGCGGCGGTCTCGACCGTGGCCAGCTTGTGATAGCGGCGGGTCGAGCCGTTGTTGATCATGAAGTAGTCGCTGCCTTCGGTCTCGATGACGTCGCCGAAGGGGGCGAAGGCTTCCTTGGTCAATGGCTCGATGGTCAGGGTGCGCATGGTGTGCTCGTTCTTTGTTGAAGGATCGTTATTCGCGTGGGGCTGCTCCCCCTCACCCTAACCCTCTCCCCGGAGGGGAGAGGAAACTGGCACGGAGAAACGGCTGACCTCGTTCCTCCCTCTCCCCCTCGGGAGAGGCTGGGGAGAGGGGAAAGGCGCTTCCTACTTCGCCACCTTGCCAAACAACCGCAGCCGGCTCACACCGCCATCCGGGAAGATGTTCAGACGCACGTGGGTGATAGGGCCGAGCTTGGCGATCTGCTCGCTGAACTCGTGTTCGGCGTGCATCGAAAGCTTCTGGCTCGGCAGCAGCTCGCGCCAGAACAGGCTCTGGGTCTCGATCTGGCTGTCGGTGCCGCCTTTGACGTAAGCCGCCTGGATCGAGCAGCTGTCCGGGTAGTTGCCCTTGAAGTGCAGGGTATCGACGACGATGCGCTCGATTTCGCCCGGATGGCCGAGGGCGACGATGACCCAGTCATTGCCCGGCGTGCGGCGGCGGGCGGTTTCCCAGCCGTCGCCCATGTTCTCGCCGCGGTTCGGGTTGAGGATGTTGCTCATACGGCCGAAATGCTCGTCCGAGCAGGCCAGCGCGCGACCGCCATTCAGCGCCGCCGCCAGGTCGATCTGCTCGTTGTCGCCGACGCTGCTCCAGTCGCGGAACGGGATGCCGTGCACGCGCAGACGCGCGACGCCGCCGTCCGGGTAGATGTTGAAGCGCAGGTGGCTGACCGGCTTGTCGAAGGCGATCTCGTGGTAGTGGTGGCTGTTGCCCTGTAGCTCGACGGCCGGAAGGATTTCCGTCCAGACGGTGTCGTCGATCGGGTCGCCGTCGGCGACGAAGCAGGCTTCCAGCGAGGCGGACGGCGGGTAGTTGCCGGTGAAGTGGCTGGTGTCGATATCCACGCCCTTGATCTGACCAGGCACGCCCAGGCGGATCACCGCATGGTCGTAACCTTCGAAGCGCTTGCGGCGCGACTCCCAGCCATCCATCCACTTGCCGTTGTCATCGAACACGCCCTCCTTCCATACGGCCGGTGTTGGCTGGAACAACCGGTTGACGTCGGCGAACCAATCGTCGGTGACGGAGATGGCGCGGGTGCCCAGGCGGGCATCGGCCAGGTTGACGTATTT
>DNMQ01000077.1 GCA_003488145.1 Pseudomonas sp. | reverse complement strand
AACAGGCCAACGCCTGGCTGACTGAGGGCAAGGCCGATGCCGTGGCCTTCGGCATTCCGTACATCGCCAACCCGGATCTGGTCGAGCGCCTGCGTCAGGACGCACCGCTGAACGAGCCGAAACCCGAGCTGTTCTACGCCCAGGGCCCGGCTGGCTATACCGATTATCCGTCGCTCTAAGCTCCTGGCGATGGAAAGGCCCGACCGGCATGTCCGGACGGGCCTTTTTTATTTTTGCCGCGCTTCCACCTGACGTGTCGACCAGCGCGGCGAGCCGAGCCGGACGTGAGGATGAGGCTTCACGGTCATCCACCCTGCGCCTTCAGCGCCTCGGCATGATGGCGCAGGTGATCATCGATGAAGCTGGCGATGAAGTAGTAGCTGTGGTCATAGCCCGGCTGGATGCGCAGCGTCAGCGGGTGCCCGACAGCGTCCGCAGCGGCACGCAGCGCCTGCGGTTTGAGCTGACCCTCCATGAAGTCATCGCGATCGCCCTGATCGACCAGCATCGGCAGCTTCTCGCCGGCATCGGCAATCAGCGCGCAGGCATCCCACTCGCGCCAGCGCGAACGGTCGGCGCCCAGGTAGCGGCTGAACGCCTTCTCGCCCCACGGGCAGTTGAGCGGATTGCTGATGGGTGCGAAAGCCGAAAGCGACTGGTAGCGACCGGGATTCTTCAGCGCGCAGACCAGCGCGCCGTGGCCACCCATCGAATGCCCGCTGATGCCCCGGCGGTCGGAGACAGGGAAGTTCGCCTCGACCAGTGCCGGCAGCTCGTCGACCACGTAGTCGTACATCCGGTAATGCTGAGCCCAGGGTTCCTGGGTGGCGTTGAGGTAGAAGCCAGCGCCAAGGCCGAAGTCCCAGGCGCCATCGGGATCGTCCGGCACGCCGGCGCCGCGTGGGCTGGTATCCGGCGCGACAATGATCAGGCCGAGCTCGGCAGCCAGCCGCAACGCCCCGGCCTTCTGCATGAAGTTCTCATCGGTGCAGGTCAGCCCCGACAGCCAGTACAGCACCGGCAGCTTCTCGCCCTGCTCCGCCTGCGGCGGCAGATACACGGCGAATACCATGTCGCAGGCAAGGCTGCTGGAACGGTGGCGATAGCGCTTGTGCCAGCCGCCGAAGCTCTTGTTGCTGGAAACGATTTCAAGGGTCATGAACAGGCCTCGCGAAGGTGGAAACCGCGCGGGCTTCCACCGGTCGAGGTGGACAAGCCGTCTGGCGACGGCGTTATCCACCCTGGGGATCAGAAGTGAATGACGGTCCGGATGCTCTTGCCTTCGTGCATCAGGTCGAACGCTTCGTTGATCTGGTCCAGGGGCATGTTGTGGGTAATGAAGGTGTCCAGCGGAATCTCGCCGCTCTGCGCCTTCTCCACGTAGCTAGGCAGCTCGGTACGACCCTTCACGCCGCCGAACGCCGAACCGCGCCAGACGCGTCCCGTGACCAGCTGGAACGGACGGGTACTGATCTCCTGCCCCGCACCAGCGACGCCGATGATGGTCGATTCGCCCCAGCCCTTGTGGCAGCACTCGAGCGCCGCGCGCATCAGTTGCACATTACCGACGCATTCGAAGGAATAGTCGACGCCGCCGTCGGTCATCTCGACGATCACGTCCTGGATCGGCTTGTCGTGGTCCTTCGGATTAACGAAATCGGTGGCGCCCAGTTCTTCGGCAATGGCGAACTTGCCCGGATTGATGTCGATGGCAATGATCCGGCTGGCCTTGGCCATCTTCGCACCGATGATCGCTGCCAGGCCGATACCGCCCAGGCCGAATATCGCCACGGTCGCCCCCTCTTCCACCTTCGCGGTGTTGAGCACGGCACCGATACCGGTGGTGACGCCGCAACCGAGCAGGCAGACCTTTTCCAGCGGGGCCTCTTTCGGGATCTTCGCCACCGAGACTTCCGGCAGCACGGTGTATTCGGAGAAGGTCGAGCAGCCCATGTAGTGGTAGATCGGCTCGCCCTGATAGCTGAAGCGGGTGGTGCCGTCGGGCATCAGACCCTTGCCCTGAGTGGCGCGAACCGAGCTGCAGAGGTTGGTCTTGCCCGACTTGCAGAACTTGCACTGCCGGCATTCGGCGGTATAGAGCGGAATCACGTGATCGCCGACGGCAACCGAGGTGACGCCCTCGCCCACCGCCTCGACGATGCCGCCGCCCTCGTGGCCGAGGATGCAGGGGAACACGCCCTCCGAATCCTCGCCGGAAAGCGTGTACGCATCGGTGTGGCACACACCGGTGGCGACGATGCGGATCAGGACTTCGCCAGCCTTGGGTGGGGCTACGTCCACTTCCACGATCTGCAGAGGCTGGTTGGGGCCGAAGGCAACGGCGGCGCGCGACTTGATGGTCATGGACATCACTCTCGATGTGATTGGAAAGCAGAGAGTGTAATTCATGGCCAAACAGGGATTAACGACGGCCCCGGGAAAACATTATTGCTGTTGAGGGACAATCGGCGCTCATCACGTTAGGATCTTTGCAACCCGCTTGCTGGAATCTGACACCGGAGAACCCATGAACCGCTGGGAAGGCCTCGACGAATTCGTGGCTGTCGCCGAATGCGGCAGCTTCATGCGCGCCGCTGAGCGCCTGCGGGTTTCGTCCTCGCATGTCAGCCGACAGGTAGCGCGCCTTGAAGAACGCCTGCAGGCGCGTTTGCTCTATCGCACCACCCGCCGCGTCTCGCTGACCGAGGCCGGGCATACCTTCTTCACCCGCTGCCAGCGCTTGATCGAGGAACGTGACGAAGCCTTTCTGGCCATCAGCGATCTGCACAGCGCACCGACCGGGCTGTTACGCATGACCGCTGCGGTGGCCTATGGCGAGCGCTTCATCGTGCCGCTGGTGAACGAATTCATGGCCCAGCACCCGCAACTGCGTGTCGATATCGAGCTGTCCAACCGCACCCTCGATCTGGTTCAGGAGGGCTACGACCTGGCCATCCGCCTCGGCAAACTCGGCGAGTCGCGCCTGGTCGCCACCCGCATCGCGCCGCGCGCAATGTACCTGTGCGCTGCACCGAGCTACCTGGAACGCTACGGACGGCCACACACCCTGTCGGAGCTGGCGCGACACAACTGCCTGATCGGCACGAGCGACATCTGGTCGTTTCAGATCGAGGGCCGCGAGCAGCACTTCAAGCCCAGCGGCAACTGGCGCTGCAACAGTGGCGAGGCGGTGCTGGATGCAGCCCTGCGTGGCTTTGGCCTGTGCCAGCTGCCGGACTACTACGTGCAAGAGCCGCTGCTTCGAGGCGAGCTGGTTTCGCTACTGGAAAGCAATCAGCCGCCAGATACCGCGGTGTGGGCGGTTTACCCGCAACGGCGCTACCCGCTACCGAAAGTTCGGCTCTTGGTCGAGGCGCTCAAGACCGGTCTTGCCAAGCGTTCGGAGTACGCCAGGACCGGCGACCGGAACGGGCACTGAACCGCGCGTCAGACGCCTCTAATGACGCGGAACCCGCCTTAATCCCCCACGTCGTACCCTGTGTAGCTGCTGCTCTTCGAGCCGCCCGCGCTGGATGAGCGCAGCGCTGCAATCAGGAGGAAACCATGCAGGTTCTGGTGAACAGTAACCACAGCATCAGCGTCACCGCCGATCTGGAAGAGCGAGTGAAGGCCACGGTCGAGACCGAACTGGAGCGCTTCGATGATCATCTGACCCGAGTCGAGGTCCATCTCAACGACGAAAACAGCAGCAAGAGCGGCCCCCATGACAAGCGCTGCCAGATGGAGGCGAGGGTCAAGGGTCACGACCCCATCTCGGCCACCCACAAGGCCGAAACGCTGGACCTGGCAATCAACGGCGCCGCGGAGAAGCTGAACCACGCGCTGAGCCACGTTCTGGACAAGCTCAACCGTCACTGACTGGCCCTCGATGGCCAATGAGCGCGCCATCGACACTTCTGCGAGGGACCGAACCACCGCTACTGGAGGCCACGCATGAACCGACTGCTCGACCGCGAAACCCTGACCACACTGCTGTCAAAACGAGACGGGCCCTGCCTGTCCGTGTACCAGCCCACTCATCGCAGCTTTCCCGAGCGTCAGCAGGACCCGATCCGCTTCAAACACCTGGTCAAGCAGCTGGAAGAATCACTCAAGCAGCAAGGCCATGGCGACAAGGCACACACCCTGCTCGAGCCGTTCTACGCCCTGATCGATAACAGTGACTTCTGGAACCACAGCCTCGACGGCCTGGCCGCTTTTGCCGCCAAGGACTACTTCCAGGTCTATCGACTGCAACGCAGCGTGCCGGAAATGGCCGTGGCCAACGCTCGCATGCACCTCAAACCGCTGGTACGCATTGCACAGTCAGCCGACCGCTTTCAGATCCTCTGCCTCTCACGCGACTCGGTACGCTTGTTCGAGGGCAACCGTGATGCCCTCGACGAGGTGAAGCTGCACGACGGTGTGCCCCGAACACTCGCCGACGCCCTGGGCAGCGACCTCACCGAGAAGGGTCAAAGTGGGTTTCCCCAGGGTTATGGCCGCTCCAGCGAACGCGGCGACCCGATGCAGGTGGAGGCCGGCGGCAGCGGCAAGCAGGCGGAGATCGACCGGGACCGTGATCGCTACTTTCGCGAAGTCGATCGCGCCATCACCGAACATCACTCGCGCCCATCCGGCCTGCCGCTGATCCTCGCCGCTCTGCCCGAGCAGCAGTCGCACTTCCGACGCCTCAGCCACAATGACTGCCTGCTGCCGGAGGGCATCGAGACCGGCCAGAACGCATTGAGCGTCAATGAGCTACGTGAGAAAAGCTGGATGGTGATGCAGCCGCGCTATCTCAAGCGCCTAGAAGGCTTGCTCAACCAGTTCGGCGCATCCCATGGCCAGGGGCTGGCATCCGACCACCTCGAGGATATCGGCCAAGCCACCCGCCAGGGCCGGGTCGCCACCTTGCTGGTGGAGGCCGAGCGGCAGATTCCCGGCCATGTCGACAAAACTGACGGAACGGCAACGCCGACCAGCGAAGATGACGTCAACACACCCGATCTGCTGGACGAGCTGACCATCTGGACACTCGAGCAAGGTGGAGACGTGGTTGTGGTACCGACCGAACGGATGCCGACCGGCACCGGCGCTGCGGCGATCTATCGTTTCTGATGTAAATGGCGGGCAGGCAACCCCTGCCCGTTCTCAAGACTCGCGGTCTGTCTTCCAGCGCTGCGCCAGCCACTCCAGATCTTCGGGGCGGGTGACCTTCAGGTTGTCCGCCCGCCCTTCTACCACCCTAGGCGAGTGACCTGCCCACTCCAGTGCCGACGCCTCGTCGGTAACCTGCATACGGGACGCGAGTGCAGCTTCGAGCGCGTCGCACAACATGCCCAAGCGGAACATCTGCGGGGTGAAAGCCTGCCAAATGACGCTGCGGTCCACCGTCTCCACCACACGCCCATCCGGACCTACGCGCTTGAGGGTGTCCCGCGCCGGAACAGCCAGCAGACCACCGACCGGATCATCGGCCAACTCGGCCAGCAACCTGTCCAGATCCTCACGCGCCAGATTGGGACGGGCCGCATCATGCACCAGCACCCAGTCATGCTCATTCGCGCCCAGCTCATCAAGGCGCTGCAGCCCACTGAGTACCGAATCGCAACGCTCGCGACCGCCCGGTGCAAGCTGCACGCGAGCATCGCGAGCGCAGGGCAGCGCCGGCCAGTAGGGATCGTCAGGCGCGATGCAAACCACCAAACCAGCAAGTGCCGGGTGGTCCAGAAAACAATCGAGGGTGTGTTCGATGATGCTGCGCTCACCCAGCAACAGATACTGCTTGGGACGGTCAGCGCGCATACGACTGCCGACGCCGGCAGCCGGGATGACGACCCAGAAGGCAGGCTGATCGCGCAGGCTCATTCGATCAGCTGATAGAGGGTTTCGCCGTCTTTGACCATGCCTAGCTCCTGGCGGGCCCGCTCTTCGACGGTCTCCATGCCCTGCTTGAGCTCCCGAACTTCCGCCTCGAGAATCCGATTACGCTCCAGCAGCCGTTCGTTCTCACCCTGTTGCTCGGCAATCTGCTTGTTCAGACTGTTGACCTGCGCCAGGCTGCCCTCGCCCACCCAGAGACGGTACTGCAGCCCACCAAGAAGCAGGAGCAGCACGACGAACAACCAGTAAGGGCGACGCATAGAAGGCATGAAACGACTTCAGCTGAAATTCGGGTATTGGCAAACAGCGACGGCTCTGGAGGCACGAAGAGTTTGCACGCGGGCACGGAGCGATTGAAACAAAAAAGGGCGACTTGCGCCGCCCTTTTTTAAGCACCGCGGATCAGCCGCGGAATTCGGCGCGACCCTTGTACGGTGCCTTGCCGGCCAGCTGCTCTTCGATACGCAGCAGCTGGTTGTACTTGGACACGCGGTCCGAACGGCACAGCGAACCGGTCTTGATCTGACCAGCGGCAGTACCCACGGCCAGGTCGGCGATGGTGCTGTCCTCGGTCTCACCGGAGCGGTGCGAGATCACCGCGGTATAGCCGGCGGCCTTGGCCATCTGGATGGCTTCCAGCGTTTCGGTCAGCGAGCCGATCTGGTTGAACTTGATCAGGATCGAGTTACCGATCTTCTCGTCGATGCCGCGCTTGAGGATCTTGGTGTTGGTCACGAACAGGTCGTCACCGACCAGTTGCACCTTGTCGCCGATCTTGTCGGTCAGCACCTTCCAACCGGCCCAGTCGGACTCGTCCATACCGTCTTCGATGGAGATGATCGGATAGCGCTGGCTCAGACCGGCCAGGTAGTCGGCGAATCCGGCGGCGTCGAATACCTTTCCTTCGCCGGCCAGGTCGTATTTGCCGTCCTTGAAGAACTCGGAGGAAGCGCAGTCCAGAGCCAGTGTGACGTCGTCACCCAGCGTGTAGCCGGCGTTGGCGACGGCTTCGGCGATTGCGGCCAGGGCGTCTTCGTTGGACGCCAGGTTCGGCGCGAAGCCACCCTCGTCACCCACGGAGGTGCTCAGGCCACGGGCCTTCAGCACAGCCTTCAGGTGGTGGAAGATCTCGGCGCCCATGCGCAGCGCGTCGGCGAAGGTCTTGGCGCCGACCGGCTGGACCATGAATTCCTGGATGTCGACGTTGTTGTCGGCATGCTCGCCGCCGTTGATGATATTCATCATCGGTACCGGCATGGAGTAGACGCCCGGGGTGCCGTTCAGATCGGCAATGTGCGCGTACAGCGGTACGCCCTTGGCCTGAGCAGCAGCCTTGGCGGCAGCCAGCGACACGGCAAGGATGGCGTTGGCCCCCAGCTTGCCTTTGTTCTCGGTACCGTCGAGCTCGATCATCGCCTGGTCCAGCGCTTTCTGATCGAGCGGGTCCTTGCCCAACAGCAGGTCACGGATCGGGCCATTTACGTTGGCTACGGCGGTCAGCACGCCCTTGCCCAGGTAACGACTCTTGTCGCCATCACGCAGTTCCAAAGCCTCGCGGGAACCGGTGGATGCACCAGACGGCGCGCAGGCGCTGCCGATGATGCCGTTGTCGAGGATCACGTCGGCTTCCACGGTGGGGTTGCCACGGGAATCGAGAACTTCACGCCCCTTGATGTCGACGATCTTTGCCATTGTTGTTAACACTCCGTAGATAGCTGCAAGGCTTCAAGCAGTTTCGATTGGCGGGAAATTCTTGACGAGATCATCCAGCTGCTTGAGCTGGGTAAGGAAAGGCTCAAGTTTGTTCAGGCGCAGCGCGCACGGGCCGTCGCATTTGGCATTGTCCGGATCCGGATGCGCTTCGAGGAACAACCCAGCCAGGCCCTGGGACAGGCCGGCCTTCGCCAGATCGGTGACCTGGGCACGACGACCACCCGCCGAATCGGCGCGACCGCCTGGCATCTGCAGGGCGTGGGTGACATCGAAGAACACCGGGTATTCGAACTGCTTCATGATGCCGAAGCCGAGCATGTCGACGACCAGATTGTTGTAACCGAAGGAGGAGCCGCGTTCGCAGAGGATCAGCTGATCGTTGCCGGCTTCCTCGCATTTGCGCAGGATATGCTTCATCTCCTGCGGCGCGAGGAACTGCGCCTTCTTGATGTTGATCACCGCGCCGGTCTTAGCCATCGCCACGACCAGATCGGTCTGCCGGGAGAGGAAGGCCGGCAGCTGGATGATGTCGCAGACGTCCGCGACGGGCTGCGCCTGCCAGGGCTCATGCACATCGGTGATGACCGGCACGCCGAAGGTCTTCTTCACTTCCTCGAAGATCTTCATCCCCTCCTCGAGGCCCGGGCCGCGGAACGAGGTGATGGACGAACGATTGGCCTTGTCGAAGCTGGCCTTGAACACGTAGGGGATGCCGAGCTTCTCGGTCACCCGCACGTACTCTTCGCAGGCCTGCATGGCCAGGTCGCGGGATTCCAGCACGTTGATGCCGCCGAACAGCACGAACGGCTTGTCGTTGGCGATCTCGATGTTGCCTACGCGGATGGTCTTCTGGCTCATGCCTTCTTCGCCTTGTATTCCAGCGCTGCCTTGACGAAACCGCTGAACAGCGGATGGCCGTCACGCGGCGTGGAAGTGAATTCAGGGTGGAACTGGCAAGCAACGAACCAGGGATGATCCGGAGCCTCGACCACTTCCACCAGCGCGCCGTCGCCGGAACGCCCGGTAATCTTCAGGCCCGCTGCCTGCAATTGCGGCAACAGATTGTTGTTTACTTCGTAACGATGGCGATGGCGCTCGACGATGCGCTCCTGGCCGTAGCACTCGAATACGTTGGAGCCGGCTTCGAGGCCGCATTCCTGCGCGCCAAGACGCATGGTGCCGCCCAGATCCGAGTTATCACTGCGGGTTTCCACGGCACCGCTGGCGTCTTCCCACTCGGTGATCAGACCGACTACCGGGTGACCACTGTCCTTGTCGAACTCGGTGGAGTTGGCGTCGGACCAGCCCAGCACGTCACGAGCGAACTCGATGACCGCGACCTGCATACCCAGGCAGATGCCCAGATACGGGATCTTGTTCTCACGGGCATAACGTACCGTAGCGATCTTGCCCTCGACGCCGCGCAGGCCGAAACCGCCCGGCACGAGAATGGCGTCGACACCTTCCAGCAGGCTGGTGCCCTGATTCTCGATGTCTTCGGAGTCGATATAACGCAGGTTCACTTTGGTACGGCTCTGGATGCCAGCGTGGCTCATCGCCTCGATCAGAGATTTGTAGGCGTCCAGAAGTTCCATGTACTTACCGACCATGGCGATGGTGACTTCCTTCTCCGGGTGCAGCTTGGCATCGACGACACGATCCCATTCGGAGAGATCGGCACCACGACACTCCAGGCCAAAGCGCTCGACCACGTAGTCATCAAGGCCCTGGGCATGCAGGATGCCTGGAATCTTGTAGATCGTATCGGCGTCCGGAAGGCTGATCACCGCGCGCTCTTCGAC
This sequence comes from Pseudomonas sp., assembly GCA_003488145.1. Lineage (GTDB taxonomy): Bacteria > Pseudomonadota > Gammaproteobacteria > Pseudomonadales > Pseudomonadaceae > Stutzerimonas. Next base: position 512 of record DNMQ01000077.1, on the reverse strand, counting down.
GTTGGTGAACAGCGCGATCTTGCGCCGCGAGGAAACGTCGATGGCACGATCGGAGCGGCAGACCAGNNTGCAGGCCGATGGAGCGCAGCTCCTTCACCGAATGCTGCGTGGGCTTGGTCTTGGTTTCGCCGGCAGTGGCGATGTAGGGCACCAGCGTCAGGTGCATCAGCATGGCACGCTTGGCGCCCACTTCGACTCGCAACTGGCGAATCGCCTCGAGAAACGGCTGCGACTCGATGTCCCCGACGGTGCCGCCGACTTCAACCAGGGCAACGTCGGCATCGCCGGCGCCCTTGATGATGCGACGCTTGATCTCGTCGGTGATGTGCGGAATGACCTGAATGGTCGCACCCAGGTAATCACCCCGGCGCTCGCGGCGCAGCACGTCTTCGTATACGCGACCGGTGGTGAAGTTGTTGTTCTGGGTCATGCGGGTGCGGATGAACCGCCCGTAGTGGCCCAGGCCGAGGTCGGTCTCGGCGCCGTCATGGGTGCCGACCACCGCGCCGTGC
>DNMQ01000135.1 GCA_003488145.1 Pseudomonas sp. | reverse complement strand
GCGATCGCTGAGCACGCTGTTCGGCTCGGCGGTGACGACGTCGTACTCACCCTCCTCGCGCGCGGCCTCGTCACGGGACTTGATCAGGAACCACTGCTCCTTCTTGCCATCGATGTGCGTGCGCACCAGATTCCAGCTGCCGGCGAGTTTTTCGCCCTCGAGGCTGAACTTGAGCTTGCCCTTGCGATAGCCCTCTTGTGGATCACCCTGCGGTATCCACACGCCGCGATCCCAGACGATCACATCGCCCGCGCCGTAATGCCCGGCCGGAATGGAGCCCTCGAACGTGGCATATTCCAGCGGGTGATCCTCCACATGCACTGCCAGCCGGCGCACGCTCGGGTCAAGGCTGGGGCCCTTGGGGATCGCCCAGCTCTTCAGCGTGCCATCCAGCTCCAGGCGAAAGTCGTAATGCAACCGCGTGGCGTCGTGCTTCTGGATGCAGTACTGCAGGCTCTGGACCTTGCGTGACCTGCCGCGTGCCTTACCCGACGGCTCGGGCGTGGCGGCAAAATCGCGCATGCGCTGGTATTCGTCGAGCGCCATGGCTGACCTCCGGCAATGTCCCGCGATTACTCGAGCTTGCCAGCGTCGGTGGAACTGTCGTCAGCCCCGCCGGGCGCCGAATGCCGGCTCGGGTCAGTGGATTTTTCCTCGCTTCCCGGCTGCGGCGCCACCAGCCGGCCATCTTCGGTCACGGTGCGTCCCTGATCGTCCTGGCGGGTTTCGACTTCCTCCTGCGGCGTCGGGTTGCCCATGGGGCTCGGCCGTGAGCCGGTGTCGTCCCGCGGAGTGCCAGCAGGAAACTGGGCCATGGCCGGTAGCGCAACCATGGCGCTCAGGATTGCCGTGAGCATCGTTTTCTTCATCTCGGTTCTCCGCTTAAGGACGACGTACTTAATTTGGTCATCCCCTGCTGGTATGAAGTTCAGCAGGGACAGATCGAGCCGTCCGACGGGTTCCGACAAGCGGCACTGGCCGGAAACTGCCGTGTAGAGCAGTTGCCGGACTTAATCCGCCGGATGGACAGATCGCCGCATTTACAACCGGACAAGCACTGCTACGGTTGAATGACGTTGGGAAAACCAGGGGTGCGCAGCGATCGCTTTACTGCGCTCAAGTCACCTTCCTACATAGGGAGGATTTATGAATACGCGTCTTCCGCTGTTCAAGATCGAAGCGATCCTGCACACCTACCTTCGCCCATTCCAGTGCGAATGCCGCGACGATTCCGACAACTCACTCCGCGTGCGCCTCTTTCAGGAATCGCCAGACGAAGAACTGACCGTTCTCGGCATTTCCTACGATCAGTGCCGCGATGCCGCCAATCTGGTGCGTCTGGCGCAGGAACTGCGCATTGAAATGTGCGTCACGCGTAGCTCGCTGCCCGCCGAAGGCAAACAGCTCAGTCACGTCGAATGAGCCTCGCTTAGCGAGGCGTGCGGACGATCCGGCTGCTGGCGGTCTGGCCGCGCGCCATGTATTTCAGGAATAAGTCGTGGCCATAGCTGTGGCTGTGGGTGGCCTTCTGGCGGCCGAAGCGTTGCCAGGCGCGTTCATGGAGATAGAACACCAGGGTGTTGCACAGCGGCTCGATCAGCGCGACCGCCCCGCCGATCACCAGGCTCCCAGTGAGGGCATAGACGACGATGAACGCTGTCGCGAAATGCAGCACAGCGAAGGTCAGGGTTTTCAGTAGTGGGCGTTGTCTCATGGGCAGCTTCCACCAAGCGCGTGGCCGCGAGTGGTCACGCGCTTCGGCTCCAGTTGAAAGGATTCGCACCCGGCCGATCAACAGCCGGGCGCTCGGCGCAGGTGCTTAGCGCTTGGCCTCGACATGCGGCTCGGCCGCACGAGTGAGATAGGCCTGGGTCAGCTCGGCCAGGTGGTCGCGTAGCCAGTCGGCCATGGCCACCTCCTCCACCAGGATGCGCTCGCACACTTCCTTGGTCTGCATGTCACCGACCGCTTCGGCGGCGGCGATGAGGATCTTGTAGGAGGCGATCTCGAGGTTCTCGAACACGTAGCCCATCTGCGCGCCCTTGACGATCTCATCATTGACCATCATGCCGCCCATGGCCTGCCCCATCGCCATCATCTTGCCGCCCAGGTCCTTGAGGCCGGAGTAGGACTTGTCATAGCGCTGCAGGCAGCCTTCGATCAGCTTGGCCTGGTTCTGGGTTTCGGTAATGTGCTGTTCGATCCGCGCCTTGAGTTCGGGGTAGTGCTCGATGCGGCTGGCCTGCTTGTTCAGCATGGTTTCGGCCTGCGCCTCCATCGCGTGCGCATCGCGCAGCCATTCGATGAGGCGTTCGGTACGGACGTCATTGCCGGTCTGTGCACTCTGCATGGTTCAACTCCAATCGGGTCAGAAAATCGGGTCGTGCTCTGCAACCCGCTTGGAATTTGTGAAACATCCCGCCCATAGGAGTTCCGCCCACCCGTCCGGCGCACCTCTCGGCTGCACGCCCTGAACTTTCGCCGCCGGCTGTCTGTCTCTGCCCCAGACCTCTGGCCAACCGGAACGCCCGCTATCGAATTTCCAGCCTTTCTCCTGCAGTGGGATCACTACATCAGCCAGCCGGCGCTGCGCACCATAGCCGCGGCGCTGTTCGTGGCATTGGTCCTGAGTCTCTTCGGCCGGCTACTGACCGCCCTGACGCTACGCCTGGCGCGAGCCTTCCTGTTTACCCGGGAGCTGTCCGAGCAACTGGAAAAGCCCGTCCGGCTACTGTTGCCACTGGTAGGGGTGCAGGGCGTATGGACGTCTGCGCCGAACGATCTGCATTTCATCGACGCGGCACGGCATGTCACCACGCTGCTGATAATCGCCACCCTCACGTGGCTGGTGATGCGCTCGCTGCGTGGGCTGCAGCAGTTCATTCAGCTGCGCAATCCGGTGGATGTGGTCGACAACCTTCGCGCCCGGCAAATACAGACGCAATCACGTGTGCTGCTACGCACCCTGACCTTCTTTGTGCTGTTGATTGGCGCGGCGGCCATGCTGATGACCTTTCCCGGTGCCCGCCAGTTCGGTGCCAGCCTGCTTGCCTCGGCGGGCCTTGCGGGCCTGGCGGTGGGCTTTGCCGCGCGGCCAGTGCTGGCCAACCTCATCGCCGGCGTGCAGATCGCCATGACCCAGCCGATCCGCCTGGACGATGTGGTCATCGTCGAGAACGAATGGGGTCGCATCGAGGAAATCACCGGCACCTACGTCGTCGTGCGGATCTGGGATGACCGGCGGCTGATCGTGCCGTTGCAGCACTTCATCGAGAAACCGTTTCAGAACTGGACCCGTCGCGGGTCCAGCCTGATCGGCACGGTTTTCCTTTGGGCCGACTATTCGCTGCCACTGGAGCCGCTGCGCGAAGAGCTGCGCCGGCTGTGCAAGGAAGTGCCCGAGCTGTGGGACGGCCGGGTCTGCGTACTGCAGGTCACCGACACCAGCGAGAAATCCATTCAGCTGCGGGCCCTGGTGAGTTCGCCGGATTCGTCGCGCAACTGGGACCTGCGCTGCCACATTCGCGAAAGCCTGCTGAGCTTCATCCAGCGGCAATACCCGCACTCGCTGCCGCAACTCCGCGCTGACCTCAGCGTCGGCCACAAGCAGCGCGTCGATACATCGCAGCCCGAGCATGTCGAACCGGAGCGCCAGCCGCCGGTGTGACTAGTCGCCCTCGAGTCCCTCCAGCTTTTTCAGCAACTCGGCGTATTTAACCGGTAGCTGGGTGAGTCCGTGTCGCGCGGCCTGCTTGCGGATCGCGACCCGGTCGCCATCGAACTGCACCGTTTCGCT
>DNMQ01000134.1 GCA_003488145.1 Pseudomonas sp. | reverse complement strand
GATCAGAACAGATCGATCGGGTCGACATCCAGGCTCCAGCGCACGGCGCGACCACCGGGCAGTTGTTCGAGCATCGGGACCCAGGCGTCCATCAGCCGGTGCAGGGTCGCCCGTGCGTTGCCCTGAAGCAGTAATTGCGCCCTGTAGCGACCTGCACGCCGTTCCATCGGTGCGGGAACCGGTCCGAGCAGCTCGACGCCGTTGAGCTGCAGCTGGTCGAGCAACTGTTCGGCGAGGTTGCAGGCGTCGTCAAGGAAGGCTTCGGCCTGGCCGGGCTTCTGTGCCTCGGCGCGCAGCAGCGCCAGATGGCTGAACGGCGGCAGGCCGGCCGCGCGGCGCTCGGACAGGGCCTGCTCGGCGAAGGCGAAATAACCCTGTTCGGTCAGCTGCACCAGCAGCGGGTGATCGGCCAGGTGCGTCTGAATGATCACCTTGCCCGGCTCCTCCGCGCGTCCGGCGCGCCCGGCGACCTGCACGATCAACTGGGCCATGCGTTCGCTGGCGCGGAAGTCGGCGGAAAACAGCCCGCCGTCGGCATCGAGAATTGCCACCAGGGTCACCCGGGGAAAATGGTGGCCCTTGGCGAGCATCTGGGTNNCAGTTGCGCGGCGGTCGCTCGACGTGCCCGCAGTGGTGGCAACGCAGTTCGTTGTGACGTTGATGCAGGGTCATCCGCGCGTCGCAGCGTGGGCACTGGCTGAGCCAGCCGCAGTCATGGCAGAGCAGGGTGGGGGCGAAGCCACGTCGGTTGAGGTAGATCAAAACCTGCTGGCCGGCGCCGAGGGTCTGGCCGATGGCCTGTTGCAGTGGGCCGGATATGCCGGCGTCCAGCGGGCGACTCTTGACATCCAGGCGCAGGAAGCGCGGCGACTGTGCATTGCCGGCCCGTTGCGTCATCTTGAGCAGCGCATAGCGGCCGCTGTGGGCGTTGTGCAGNNTTCATCGGCGTGAACAGGGCCGAACGGGTACCGATGATGATGTCCGCCTCGCCATCGCGGGCGGCGAGCCAGGCATCGAGTCGTTCACGATCGTTGACGTTGGAGTGCAGCAGCGCGATCCGGGCGTTGAAGCGCTGTTCGAAGCGGGCGAGCGTCTGTGGCCCCAGGTTGATCTCGGGGATCAGCACCAGCGCCTGCTTGCCGGCTTCCAGTACGCGATGGATCAGTTGCAGGTAGACCTCGGTCTTGCCGCTGCCGGTCACCCCCGCCAGCAGAAACGCCTGAAATCCTCCGAGGCCCGCGCTCACCGCCTCGAAGGCCGCGCGTTGCTGTGTATTCAAGGTGAGCTTGGCCTGTAGCAGCCAGCCGCCACTGTGCCCGCGCGTCGGCCTGCTGCGGCGGGATTCGATACGCACCAGGCCCTTTTCCAGCAGCAGGTCGAGGCTGTCCTTGTTCAGCTGCAGTTTGCTGAGCAGCGCATGTGGCAAGCCGTGAGCGTGCTGGGCGATGGCCTTCAGCGCTTCGCGCTGCCTGGGTGCACGAACCAATCGCGGATCGTCAGGGCTCGCGCCTTCGGCTACGTGCCAGTAACGCTCTTGTCGCGCTTCAGCGGGTTCGCCCTGACGCAGCAGTACCGGCAGTGCCCAGCTGAGGGTGTCGCCAAGGCTGTGCTGATAATACTGCGCGGTCCACAGGCAAAGCTTGAATAGCGGGGCGGGCAGGGGTGGTTTGCTATCCAGCAGTTCCAGAGCTGGCTTGAGCTTTTCCGCCGGCACTTCGCTGTGGTCGCTCAGCTCGACCAGAATGCCGACCACTTCGCGTCGACCGAAGGGCACACGCAGGCGTACGCCTGGTTGAAGAGCGGCGGGTGACACGCCAGCCGGCGGCAGGTAATCGAACAGGCGACGCAGGGGGGAGGGCAGCGCCAGGCGGAGGATGCTGGAAGACACTCGATGATCCTTGGTGATGTGCGGCGATGGTAAACGATGACGCGATTCGGCGTCGTCGCGAGCGCGCCAGCGGCTCAGCGCGTCTGTCGCCCGCGCTTGCATCACCCTAGCGCTCTGGTATGATTCGCGCCCTACTTCGTGCGGTACTCGACATAGGGTCGGGTGGCGGCACACAATCCTAGAGGATTCACCATGAAAGCCGATATCCATCCTAATTACGTCGAAATCGAGGCCACCTGCAGCTGTGGCAACGTCATCAAGACCCGCTCCACGCTGGGTAAGAACCTGAGCCTCGACGTGTGCTCCGAGTGCCACCCGTTCTACACCGGCAAGCAGAAGGTACTGGATACCGGCGGCCGTATCGATCGCTTCAAGCAGCGTTTCGGTGTGTTCGGCGCCAAGTAAGCTGGCGTACCGGGAATCCAATGGGGTTTTCCGAGCACATGAAAAAGGCGTCCCTGGTGGGCGCCTTTTTCGTTTCCGTCTTCTGGCAAATTCAAGCGCTTGCCTTCTGCCCGTCGCCGGGGCGCTTGTCGACGCTGGAAGTGGCCCAAGTCGTTGACGGCGATACGCTGCGTCTGGTCGATGGTCGCAGCGTGCGGCTGATCGGCATCAACACGCCGGAGCTGGGGCGTGACGGGCGCAAGGCCGAGCCTTTCGCGCTGGCCGCACGGCGCCGACTGCAGGCATTGGTGCAGGCCAGTGACGGGCGGGTCGGTCTGGTCCTGGGTCAGGAGCGGCAGGATCGCTATGGGCGCACGCTGGCCCATGCTTATGACGCGCAGGGACGTAATCTCGAAGCCGTGCTGCTTGCCGATGGCCTTGGCTTCATGGTCGCGGTGGCGCCGAATACACGGCTGGTGGCCTGTCAGCAGCGGGCCGAGCAGCAGGCGCGGCAAAACGGTCTGGGTATCTGGCGCGAGCTGAAGCCCGGCTCGCCGCACTCGTTGAGGCGTGGTGGCTTCGCGCTGCTCGAAGGCAGGGTCGAGCGGGTCGAGCGCAATCGCGGCGGCTATTGGCTGGAAATGGATGGTCCGCTGGTGGTGAACATACCGCCGCAGGCGCTTGACGCATTCGATGTCCGGACAATGACCGTACTTGCCGGGAAGCGACTCGAGCTGAGGGGCTGGGTAGTCGACCGCCGCGGACGGGTGGGGGCCGGGCAGGCCCGCTGGATGCTGCGCGTCACCCATCCGGCGATGCTGGGGTTGTCGCGCTGATCGGCTGTTCGTAACGGCGCGTGAATCTACCCGGAAAGTCGTAGCGGCTTGGGCTTGACAGTCAGCCGGCCCGCTGGCTTGTGAGTGCGCTTGTTCTTGGCGTATGCTCGACCGCCTGTCTGTCCCAGTAAAATAAGCGGAAATGCCACATGACTGACCTGAAAACTGCCGCGCTCGAATACCATGCCCAGCCCCGCCCAGGGAAATTGAGCGTCGAGCTGACCAAGCCCACCGCCACTGCTCGTGATCTTTCCCTGGCCTACAGCCCGGGTGTAGCTGAGCCTGTGCGCGAGATCGCTCGCGATGCGGAACTGGCTTACCGCTACACTGGCAAAGGCAACCTGGTGGCTGTTATCTCCGACGGCACCGCTATTCTCGGCTTGGGCAACCTTGGCCCGCTGGCTTCCAAGCCGGTGATGGAAGGCAAGGGCGTGCTGTTCAAGCGTTTCGCTGGCGTCGACGTATTCGACATCGAAGTCGATGCGGAAAGCCCGCAGGCCTTCATTGATACCGTCAAGCGCATCTCGATCACCTTTGGTGGCATCAATCTGGAAGATATCAAGGCGCCGGAGTGCTTCGAGATCGAGCGGGCGCTGATCGAGCAGTGCGATATCCCGGTTTTCCATGACGACCAGCATGGCACCGCCATCGTGACGGCTGCCGGCATGCTCAATGCGCTGGAAATCGCCGGCAAGACTCTCGAGCAGGCCAAGATCGTCTGCCTCGGTGCTGGGGCTGCCGCAACCTCGTGCATGAAGCTGCTGGTCAGCATGGGTGCGAAAATCGAGAACATCTTCATGATCGATCGCAAGGGCGTCATCCACGCCGGCCGTGACGATCTGAACCAGTACAAGGCTGTGTTCGCCCATGAAACCGACAAGCGCACTCTGGACGATGCGCTCGAAGGTGCCGACGTTTTCGTCGGCCTGTCAGGCGCCAACCTGCTGAGTCCGGAAGGCCTCAAGCGCATGGCGGCCAATCCGGTCGTCTTCGCCTGCTCCAATCCTGATCCGGAGATCAGTCCGGAGCTGGCGCATGCGACGCGTTCGGATGTCATCATGGCAACTGGTCGCTCGGACTACCCGAACCAGGTCAACAACGTATTGGGCTTCCCGTTCATCTTCCGTGGCGCGCTGGATGTTCGCGCCAAGCGCATTAACGAGGAGATGAAGATCGCGGCCGCCATTGCGCTGCGCGATCTCGCCAAGTTGCCAGTGCCGGCTGAAGTGGCTGCTGCGTACGGTGTGGATAGTCTGGAATTCGGCCGCGAGTACATCATTCCGAAGCCAATGGATCCGCGTCTGATCACGTTGGTGTCTGATGCTGTGGCCAAGGCAGCCATCGAAAGTGGCGTGGCGACATTGCCTTACCCGTCGCATTATCCGCTGCAGTCGGTTAACGACGTTTTCAACGGCTGACCGCGCTGAAAAAACAAACCCCGCCAAGGCGGGGTTTTTTGTTGGCTGGCGAAAATCGGTCGATCAGAACAGATCCAGCGGGGCGGCTTCATCGGCCGGAAGAGGGCTTCCAGGTGCCTGGGTTCCAGAGTCGAATTCACCCATGGGGGGCGGCGAATCCTCGCTCTTGAAGACCTCGAAATAGGCGTCAGGCGTGCTGGGTGTGGCAGAGCGACCGCTGACCGGATCGATGCGCAGCTTGAGCAGTCCGTCCGGCTCCGCTGGCGGGTGCTCGGGCATGTCCTTTAGCACTGCGCTCATGTAGCTCATCCAGATCGGCAGAGCGACCGTGCCGCCATACTCGTTGCGCCCCAGGCTTTGTGGCTGGTCGAAGCCCGCCCATACCGTGGTTACGATGTCGGCGTTATAGCCGGAGAACCAGCTGTCGATGGAGTCGTTGGTGGTGCCGGTTTTGCCTGCGATGTCACCGCGACCCATGGCGAGCGCACGTCGGCCTGTGCCGCGCTTGATAACGTCCTGCAGCATGCTGGTCATGATGTAGGCGGTACGTTCATCGAGTACCTGCTCGGCAAGGCGTGGTTCGGCGTCGAGTGCCTCGCCGTCATTCAGGTCTCTAGTGTCAGGCGCTGCGTAAGCCTCGGCCTCTGTTTCCTCGGTCTCGGTATTCCGCGATGGCACGCGTGCCGGGTTGGCCTCGAAGAGCAGCTTGCCTTCACGGTCTTCTATGCGCTGGATCAGGTATGGCTCGATCTTGTACCCGCCGTTTGCAAAGGTCGTCCAGCCGGTGGCGATCTCCATAGGTGTAAGCGTCGCCGTACCCAATGCCAGAGATAGGTTGCGCGGCAGGTCCTGCGGATTGAAACCGAAGCGGCTGATGTAATCGACCGTGTGGTCGATGCCCATTGTCTGCAGCAGACGAATCGAAACCAGATTCCTCGATTTGTACAGCGCCTCGCGCATGCGGATCGGCCCGAGGAACGTATTGTTGTCGTTCTTCGGGCGCCAGATGCGGTCCATGCCCTGTTCGACAAAGACGATGGGGGAATCGTTGACCAGGCTCGCGGCGGTGTAGCCCGCGTCCAGCGCTGCGCTGTAAATGAACGGTTTGAAGCTTGACCCGGGTTGGCGCTTGGCCTGGATGGCGCGGTTGTAGTTGCTCTGGCCAAACGAGAAACCGCCTGCGAGCGCTTCGATCGAACCATCCTGGGGGTCGAGTGAAACCAGTGCCGCCTGCGCCTGCGGCACCTGGCTGAATACGGCTGTTTCATCATCCTGCCAGCGAATGCGGACCACGTCGCCTAGCTTGACCACGTCGGCTGGGCGCTGCGGCCTTGGCCCCATGCTGTTGATGCCGAGGTAGGGACGGGCCCACTTCATGCTGTCCCAAGCTACTGCGTGCTCGTTTCCGTCGCGCGTCAGCACCAGAATCCCGCTGGTCTCTACCTGCGTGACGACGGCCGGCTGCAGCCCGGAAAGGCTTCGGTACTTGGCCAGCTCGCTGGGCCAGCTATCGCGCGGCAGTTCTGCGAGGCGCGCTTCCGGTCCGCGGTAGCCGTGCCGCTGGTCGTATTCAATCAGTCCATTGTCGAGTGCGAGGTTGGCAGCAAGCTGCCGCTCGCTGGACACCGTGGTCTTTACCCGGAAGCCATCAGTGTAGGCAGCGCTGCCGAAGCGGCCCACCATCTCGGCGCGCGCCATCTCCGCGATGTAGGCGGCATCCAGCTCGGGGGCTGCGCCGTGGTACCGAGCGGTCTCAGGTTCGGCGAGTGCTTGCCGATAGCTAGTTTCATCCAGTGAGCCAAGTCTGTGCATGCGGCCCAGGATCCAGTCGCGTCGCTCTTTGCTGCGGGTCGGATTAACCAATGGATTGAATGCAGAAGGTGCCTTCGGCAGGCCGGCGATCATCGCCAGCTGTGCGACGCTAAGCTCCGAAATGGGCTTGCCGTAATACACCTGAGAAGCCGCCTCGATTCCATAGGCACGATTGCCAAGGTAGATCTTGTTGACGTACAGCTCGAGGATTTCGTTCTTGCTGAGCTCTCGCTCTATCTGCAATGCCAGCAGTATCTCGTTGATCTTGCGCGAGAAACTCCGCTCGCTGGTAAGGAAGTAATTCTTTGCCACCTGCATGGTAATGGTGCTGCCGCCGGTCTGGATCTGCCCACTTTTCAATAATTGCGTGGCAGCGCGCATCAGGCCGGTTATGTCGACGCCATAATGATTAGCGAAATTGTCGTCCTCGGCAGCCAGCAGTGCGTGGATGAATTCCTCAGGGATGTCCTCGAAGTGGATCGGTGAGCGTCGCATTTCCCCGAACTCGGCGATCAGCTTGTCATCCGCGCTATAAACCCGCAGCGGAATTTGAAGCTGTATGCTCCGCAGGGAATCGACGGAGGGGAGGTTGGGGCTGAGGTAGAGAAATGCGCCGCTGATGCTGAGCAAGAGTGCGCAAAAGACTGCGAAGCACGACCAGAGAAAAAATTTCAAAAAACGCATCAGGGTTCTTGGAATCCAGGATTTGGGGGAGGAAGACTGCGGCGATGCTGAAAGGGAAAACCGTTCACATTATATGCGGTTTTTTTGCCGGGTAGCCATTTGCGCTTCTGTCAAGGCTGTTATCTAATGTGGATAAACATAATTAATCCGTAACTTGCGGATAAAGATAGGAAATCGGTCGTGCTAGGGCTCTTCACTAAGAAAGCGAACACGCTGCTTGGGATCGATATCAGTTCGACCTCAGTCAAGCTCCTCGAATTAAGTCGATCAGGTAGTCGCTACCGCGTCGAGGCGTATGCTGTCGAGCCGCTCCCGGCAAACGCCGTAGTTGAAAAGAACATCGCCGAGCTCGAGGGCGTCGGCCAGGCATTGCAGCGGGTGGTTGCCAAGGCCAAGACCGGATGCAAGTCTGCGGTAGTGGCTGTTTCAGGTTCCGCGGTAATCACCAAGATCATCGAGATGGATGCTGGTTTGTCCGACGAAGAGCTCGAGAATCAGCTGAAGATCGAGGCGGACCAGTACATTCCCTATCCGCTGGAAGAAGTGGCGATCGACTTCGAAGTCCAGGGGCCGGCTCCTCGCTCTCCTGGCCGAGCAGAAGTCCTGCTCGCCGCTTGCCGCAAGGAAAACGTCGAAATTCGTGAGGCAGCGCTTGCGCTGGCGGGGCTCACTGCCAAGGTGGTTGACGTCGAAGCCTATGCGCTTGAGCGGTCATACGGGCTACTCGCTCCACAGTTGGGTGCGGCGCATGGAGAGCTGACCGTCGCCGTGGTGGATATCGGTGCCACCATGACTACCCTCAGTGTTCTGCATAACGGTCGTACTATTTATACCCGTGAACAGCTTTTTGGCGGGCGTCAGCTGACGGAGGAAATTCAGCGACGCTACGGCCTTTCACAAGAAGAAGCTGGTCTAGCCAAAAAGCAAGGCGGCCTCCCAGACGACTACGACAGTGAGGTTTTGCTTCCGTTCAAAGAGGCAGTTGTGCAGCAGGTTTCTCGCTCGTTGCAGTTCTTCTTTGCGGCAGGACAGTTCCATGATGTCGACTGCATCCTGTTAGCGGGCGGGACGGCATCGATACCTGGGTTGGATCACATGATTCAGCAGAAGATCGGTACTCAGACTCTAGTTGCGAATCCATTCGCCGATATGGCGTTGAGCAGCAAAGTGAATGCTGGAGCGTTGGCTAGCGATGCGCCGGCCTTGATGATTGCTTGTGGCCTGGCGCTGAGGAGCTTCGACTAATGGCGCAAATCAACTTACTTCCGTGGCGTGAACAGCTGCGTGAAGAACGAAAGCAGCGTTTCCTAGCGTCTCTGGTCGGTGTGCTGGTCATAGCGGCTGGTCTGGTCTTTCTTGGAGATCGTTATTTCCAAGCTGCGATTGAGCAGCAGAGTGCGCGCAACGAGTTTGTCAAAAAGGAAATTGCGGTTCTTGATGCTCGTATTAAAGAAATCAAGGAATTGAAAGAGCGTCGTCAGCAACTACTGGAGCGAATGAAGATCATCCAGGACTTGCAAGGTAATCGACCTATTATCGGGCGAGTTTTTGATCAGCTTGTAAGAACTCTGCCGGATGGAGTGTATTTCACTTCGGTAAAAATGACCGGAAAGAACATTGCGATCATTGGTGCTGCCGAATCGAACAATCGTGTCTCCAACCTTATGCGCAATCTTGATGCCTCTGATTGGCTCGAAGCGCCGAATCTGAACGAGGTGAAAGCCGTCACCGCCGGTGCCGTGGATCAGGAAAATGTGTTCCAGCTGACGGTTCAGCAAACGCAGCCGGTTGCCGCTACGGAAGGAGCAAAGCCATGAGTCTGGCTGAATCGTTAGATAGTTTTCGCAAGATAGACTTCGCTGATCTCGATCTTAATAACCTCGGTTCTTGGCCTGCGCCGGTCAAGTTCATTGCTGGCGTTATGCTTCTCGCAGCGGTGCTTGCTCTAGGTTATTACTTTCATTTGCAGGATATGCAACTGCAATTGGAGCAGCAGCGCGCTCAGGAAGAAACCTTGAAGCAGCAGTTCTCGACCAAAGCGTTCCAGGCCGCCAATTTGGAAGCTTATAAAGCGCAAATGGCCGAGATGGAAACGTCGTTTGGTGCGTTATTGCGGCAACTGCCAAGCGATACCGAGGTCCCTGGGCTTCTGGAAGACATCACTCGAACGGGTCTCGGTAGTGGGCTGGAGTTCGAGGAAATCAAGTTGCAGCCAGAGGTGGCTCAGCAGTTTTATATCGAGTTGCCTATAAATATTAAGGTCGTTGGGGGGTATCACGATCTGGCAACTTTCGTGAGTGGTGTGGCAAGCCTTCCGCGTATCGTCACGCTACATGATTTCGAGATCAAGACTGAAAAGAACGAAGCTACATCAAAATTGCGGATGAACATCGTCGCTAAGACTTATCGTTATAACGACAAGGGGCTGCAGAAATGAATCGCGCGAGACTTACTGCGTTGGGCTTAAGTCTGGTTGCGCTGACTGGCTGCGGCAGCAGCAACGACTTCGGCGATCTGCAGCAATATATGAATGAGGTCAGGGCGAAGCCGAAAGGGACAATTGAGCCGCTACCGGCATTCATTCCCTACGAAGCCTTTACCTATAGCGCTGCCGCCCTGCGACATCCGTTTCAGCCTCCCGTCAAGCTTGATTTAACCCAGCGGCAAAAGGGCTCAAAAGATATCCAGCCCGATGAGTCGCGAGTTAAGCAGTTTCTTGAGGGGTTCAATATCGAGAACTTCACGATGGTAGGCACGTTAGCCAATGGTGGGGGGCGGTACGCCTTGATCAAGGGCGGCGACGGGGTTCATCGCGTCAAGATTGGTGACTATTTGGGGCGCAACCATGGCCGTATCGTCGAGATTAGCGATGCGGGAGTGGATGTAGTGGAAATCGTACCTGATGGAGAGGGTGGGTGGCTCGAGCGCCCGCGCAGTCTGACCTTGAAAGAGCGCACCTAGCGCGGGGCAAAAGCATGGAAAACCTTTACCGGTCTGCACAACGGAAGCAATTTATGAACACTACCCTTTCACGCCTAGGTATCTCTTTGCTGGCGGCGTTTATTTCTCCAGCCCTGCTGGCGGCCAACCTGAACGCCCTCGATGTCGCTGCGCTGCCTGGCGACCGTGTTGAATTGAAGCTTGCGTTCGACGAACCGGT
>DNMQ01000383.1:469-3149 GCA_003488145.1 Pseudomonas sp. | reverse complement strand
GCCGCGCGACCCGAGCCAGGTCCTGCAAAAATGCCGGCGGCACTATAAGAACAGCAACCCGACGAATGCAACCAGTCCCTCGACTGAGAGGACTACGCTGTTCATCACCGCTCTGCGCGCAATTCGCTATAAGGCCATGCCGCACGGATCGCAGACGCCCAAAATGCCGGCAGAGATTGTGAGACTTCCAGGCCGCATGCCGCGAAACGCCAAGCCATTAGCAAGGACAAACCATGAAACTACGCAGGTCCAGAGAGCTAGCGAAAGTACATCTCTGCTGTTTGTTTGGCGCCATGGCGTGCTCAGCGTACGCCAGTGAGCCTGCGGAGTTTCCAGACGCACAAACCAGTGATCCAGCGATGGGATGGATGGTTGGCTCGCCGCCACCGGCTGATCGAATCCTGCGCTTCGAGGATGGTAGTTATTTTCGCTTCCCGCAGATGCGCTGGAGCGTCGCCAACTTTCGACAGCTGATGCCTACCGTCAATGTCTCACGCGGCCTAGGTGAGTCTTCACTACTCGAGCACCAGCCAAGCAACGAGATCGATGCGCTGACATTCGTCCCGCTTGGTGGGGGCGAGCCAATGACCTGGCAGCAATCGCTGCAAGCCAATTACACCGACGGCATCATCATCCTTCACCGAGGGAAATTGGTGTACGAGCGCTATTTCGGCGTATTGAAGCCGGAAGGACAGCATGCTGCCATGTCGATTACGAAAACCTTCACCGGTACATTGGCGGCGCTTCTTGTGGCCGAAGAAAAGCTGGATCCCGAACGTCTGGTCGCTGATTACGTTCCCGAGCTGGCAGCGTCGGGTTTTGGCGATGCCAGCGTACGTCAGCTGATGGATATGACCACCGGCATTCACTTCAGCGAGGATTATGCGGACCCCAAGGCCGAAGTATGGGCGCACGCCGCCGCCGGCAATCCGCTGCCGAAACCCGCTGATTACCAGGGGCCACGGACCTATTACGAATTTCTGCAAACGGTCAAACCGCAAGGTCGCCATGGCGAGGCCTTTCATTACCGCACCGCAAATTCCGACGCTCTCGGCTGGGTAATTGCGCGAGTGAGCGGCCAGAACGTCGCACAGCTGTTGTCGGAGCGCATTTGGAGTCGATTGGGCGCGGAACAGGATGCCTACATGTCGGTAGACTCCATCGGTACGCCGTTTGCCGGTGGCGGCCTGAATGCCAGCCTGCGCGACCTTGTGCGCTTTGGCGAAATGATGCGTAACGAAGGTCGATACAACGGCACTCAGATCCTGCCGCCGGAAGTCGTGGCAGATATCCGTGGTGGAGCAAATCGAGACGACTTTGCGAAAGCCGGTTATCGACTGCTACCCGGCTGGAGCTACCGCAACATGTGGTGGGTCAGCCATAACGAGCATGGCGCTTTCATGGCCCGCGGGGTCCACGGACAAGCGCTTTATGTAGATCCGCTGGCGGAGATGGTGATCGCACGGTTCGCCAGCCATCCAGTGGCGAGCAACGCGGCAAATGACCCTACTTCCTTGCCCGCCTATGAAGCGGTCGCCAGGCATCTGCTGAACGCCGCCGATAGCGTGCGGAAGGTGCGAACACCCCTGGATTGAACGGCCTGTGATAACAGATATGAGCGACCTTCAGACAAAGCGCCTGCTTCTGCGGCAATGGACGCCAGCTGATCGCGCACCGTTCGCCACGATGAATGCGGACCCCAGGGTCATGCGGCACTTCCCCGCCCTGCTCAGCCGGGCAGAGAGCGATGCAATGGCTGACCGCTGCCAGGCGCTGATCGAAGAACGCGGCTGGGGGTTCTGGGTAGTCGAGCTGAAGGCCAGCGGCACATTCATCGGCTTCGTTGGCCTTCATACACCGGCGGCAGCTTTGCCGTTCTCGCCGTGCGTGGAAATCGGCTGGCGTCTGGCCGCTGATTACTGGGGCCAGGGATTGGCCAGCGAGGCTGCGCGGGCCGCGCTTGAAGTGGGGTTCGGCCGGCTCGATCTTTCTGAAATCCTGTCCTTCACCGCTATCGAGAACCGGCGCTCACGTGCGCTGATGGAGCGCCTTGGCATGCGTGAAACGGAGGAGTTCGAGCATCCAGGGGTGCCAATCGGCCATCCGCTTCGCCGGCACTGCCTGTATCGACTGGATCGCGAACGCTTTGCGGCGCAGTTGGCTGCAGCGGAATGACCGTTCATTCACGATTGGCTGGACTTCGCTGGAAACCCTGTTAGAACGGCACGCGCATAGCCGGACCCTCATCCCCACCCTACGGATATTCTTCAATGCCTCAGCTGTTCCTCGCGCTTCTGTTCCTCGGCTTTTCCGGCTTCGCTCATGCGGAAGATGCCGATATCGCCCGGCTGTTCGACGAGGTTGGCGTGGGCGGAACACTGGTGATCGAATCGGCTGAAACCGGCCAGCGCTACGTTCACAACGAAGCCCGCGCGAAGCAGCCGTTCACCGCCGCCTCCACATTCAAGGTGCTGAATACGCTGATCGCGCTGGAGGAAGACGCCATCGCCGGCGCCGACGAGATCATCCCGTGGGACAACACCCGTTACGAGATCGAGGACTGGAACCGGGACCAGACGCTGAAGAGCGCCTTCCAGGTCAGTTGCGTCTGGTGCTATCAGTGGCTGGCGCGGCGGGTGGGTGCGGCAGACTATCCGCCACACATCCGCCAGGCGCATTA
>DNMQ01000383.1:0-407 GCA_003488145.1 Pseudomonas sp. | reverse complement strand
GCGCGCAGCCTGCCGTACCGCACCAGCAGTTACGACACATTGAAGACGGTGATGCTCACCGAAGCCGCCAAGGACTATCGTCTTTACGCCAAGACCGGCTGGGCCGCCCGCAGCACGCCAGGCACCGGCTGGTACATCGGCTACGTGGAGACTGGTGAGAATACCTGGCTGTTCGCCTTGAACCTGGACACCCGAACCGTCAGGGACCTGCCGTTGCGTCAGCAGATCGCCCTGAACGCATTGCGAGCCAAAGGCATTCTGCCGGCGGACTGAAGCAACTCAGCAGCAACCCAGGTGGTTCGCCTAGGCGCCCATCCTGAACAACCTCCTGGGAAATCCGCCATGCGCAACGATGAAATCAAGGCCATCTTCGACCAGCAGGCAACCAGCTACGACGAGCGCTGGGC
>DNMQ01000133.1 GCA_003488145.1 Pseudomonas sp. | reverse complement strand
GTCGAGTAGTCGGCCCGGCGGACCTGCGAGGAGCTCTCCGCCCCTGAATGGACCGCGCAGGAAAAGGGCGCTTCCTTCAGCTGGATCGACAGCATCAAGTAAGGAGCCCGCCATGAGGCTCGCCCCCCTCGCCGCGGGCGCCGGTCTGGGCCTGACCCTGGTACTGGTAGGCCTCAGCTTCGCCGATGACGACGACCTTCACGGACGGAAGGGCTACAAGCGGCCCAAGCGCCTGTCGGTACCCAGCGACGCGCCGCTGGTGTGGAAGGAAGAATGTGCGGCCTGCCACATGCTCTATTCCCCCGGCCTGCTGCCTGCCGATGCCTGGCGCGAGCAGATGCGCACCCTGGGCGATCACTACGGCAGCAACGCGTCGCTGGACCCGGTGCAGGAAAAGGAAATCCTCGACTTCCTGGTCCGCGCCTCGGCCGCCAACCGCCTGCCGGTGGAGCCGTCACCCACCGCCGGCGAGCCGCCACGCGTCAGCCAGACGCGCTGGTTCGAGCACAAGCACGACGAGGTCAGCGAAGCCAAGTTCGCCCGCGAGTCGGTCGGCGGCCGCTTCAACTGCGTGGCCTGCCACCGCGACGCCGAACGCGGCGACTTCGATGACGATCGCGTGAAGATCCCGCGCTGAGCGCCACTCTTTCCCCTCAGAGGTAATCCGTAATGAACACTTCCACTCTGCGCGGCGCCCTGGCGCTGTCGCTGCTGGTCAACTTCGGCGTGCTGGGCACTCTCGCCTGGCAGAAACTGCAAACCGACGGACTGCCCATGCCGTCCGGCGCACCGACCGAGCTGTCGCGCCAGCTGGAGCTAAGCGTCAACCAACTCGGGCGTTGGCATGACGGCCAGGCGCCTTATCTGGCCCGGCTGCATACCCTCGACAGCGACCTCGATGCCCAGCGCGGCAAGTTGCTACAGGCGCTGCTCGGCGAGCATGTCGACCCCGCGCAGATCGCCAGCGAACAGGTAAAGCTCAGTGAACTGCGCGATGCTCGCCAACAGCTGCAGATCGAGCAACTGCTGAACGAACGCCAGCTGCTCGACACCCGTCAGCGACAGAAACTGGTGAGTTTCCTCGCCCGCCAGAACGCGTCGGCCGAATTGGCCTCACTGCACGATCAGTAGCCGTCATACAGCCGAACGCCGCGAACTCTCGGCCGCGGCGTTCGCCACCGACGCGCTGGATCTCAGCCTTCGCGCGCCTTACGCACCTGGCTCGGCGTCTTGGATGCCTCTGCCGGCGCGACCGCACTGGCCAGCGGCACGCCGCCCGGCGCGGCCTCGCGCTCGCGATCACCGCTGCGGTTGGCCAGCAGGCTGGCAGTCGCGGTCTGCAGGTAGGCTTCGAGCTGGCGCTGCAACTGCGCTGCCTCGGCATCCGACGCGAGGCGTTCGCCCTGCGGGTTGGCCCCCAGGCGATAGCGATACAGGCGCGCCGCTTGCTCCTTGGGCTGTACCAGCACGCGGTCACCGCGAATCATCGCCACCGTCTGGTCGCTGCCCGACGGTTTGATGATGCCGAAGCCCGGATCATCCGCCGCCAGGCTGAGCAGATCGCGCCCCCAGCACTGGTGTCGAACCTCACCGCCGAGGCGGCCCATGATCGTCGGCACCACGTCGACCTGGGTGCCCACCACATCACGGCGGCTGCCGAAGCGCTCGCTGATTCCCGGTGCGATCAGCAGCAGCGGTACGTTGAAGCGGAACAGGTCCATCTCGGTCACCTCCTCCGGTACCCCGAAGCCGTGATCACCGACTACCACGAACAGCGTCTGCTCGAACCAGGGCTCGTCACGCACCTGATCGAAGAACTGGCCCAGCGCCCAGTCCGAATAGCGCATCGCGGTCAGGTGCTGATCCAGCGCGCCATGCCCCTCGACGGCGGCAATCGGCAACTGCTGCGGCAGCGCATAGGGCGTGTGATTGGACAGCGTCTGCAACAGCGCATAGAACGGCTTGCTGCGGTCCAGCTGCGCTAGCTCCTCGGCAGCGCGGGTGAACATGTCCTGATCGGAAACGCCCCAGGTCGGATCCGCGACCACCGGGTCGACGTAGTCGCCGCGGCCGATGAAGCGGGTCATGCCCTGATTGCTGAAGAAGCCGGACTGGTTGTCCCAGGCGAAATCACCGTTGTAGACGTAGAGGTCGTTGAACGCCCGCGCGCTGAGCAGTTGCGGCAGGCCGGAGAAGCGGTTGCCACCCTCCGGCGTCTGCATCAGGTACTCGAAGCCCGGCAGGTTGGGGAAGCAGGCCATGCTGGCAAACATGCCCTGATGGGTATGGGTGCCATTGGCGAAGAAGCGGCTGAACAGCAGGCCCTCTTCGGCGAGGCGATCGAAGTTCGGCGTAATGCCTTCCTGACTGCCCAGCGCGCCGACAAAACGCCCGGCGAAGCTCTCCATCAGGATCACCACCACGTTGCGCACCGGCAGCTGCCCGTCCGCCGGCGGACGGAAATCACGGCGTACCGGCGCCAGTTCGGCATCCACCAGTTGATCGTTGCCGGTCAGTAGCAGCTCGCGGGTGATCGCCTGCGCTTGCTCGGCCGGCAGCGTCGCCTTCCAGCTGTTGTCGCGGTGGCTGGAAAAGCGGTTTTTCGCCGCGTCATACAGCGACAGTGTCGCGTTCAGGCCGAGGTGATTGGCGAACATCGACTCGGTGGTAAAGGCATCGCCCCAACGCAGCGGCGGTCCCTGGCGCAGCGTGCCGCGGGCAGCCACCACGCAGACCAGTATCAGCACGCCGAATACCGCCGCACGGGTATACCAGGCCGAGCCGCGGCGGCTCGCGCCGGTCTCGCACACAGTCGGCGCGCCACGGGTCAGCCGCTCCAGCCAGCCGAACAGGACGTACATCGTCGCGCTCGCCACGCCCCAGCTCGCCAGCAGCTGCAGTACCGGGAAACCATGCCAGAGCATGCTCAGCACGGTGGCCGGATCTTCCTGCAGATACTGGAACACCAGACTGTTGAGGCGCTGATGGAACTCGCGATAGAAGTTCAGCTCGATCAGCCCGAGCAGGATCGTCAAACTGGCACACACACTCAACCACAGCCGCAGCAGGCCCCGGACGGCCATCACTCGCATGCTCAGCACGCCGAGCAGCAGTGGCAGCAGGATGTACACCGTCAGCCGCAGGTCGAAGTGCAGGCCGTTGCCGAACGCCTCGACGAAGCTGGCCAGCGGTGTACTGCCGATCAGCTCGCGGTTGAACAGCAGCAAGCCCAGCCGCAGCAGCGCAAACAGCACCAGCAGGGCCAGCGCACTGGCGAACGTGAAGCGCAGGTGCGCGGCCAGGCCATTGAAGCCGGACGCCGGGCGCTCTCGAGCAGAGCGTCGCAAAGAGGAAAACATGGGCACGTCCTTCAGGGGATGAGGATCACCGCCCAGACCAGAGCGATCAGGCACAGCGCCAGCAATTGCGCGGCGCTGCCCATGTCCTTGGCCTGTTTGGCGAGCGGATGCAGTTCGAAAGAGATGCGGTCGACCGTCGCCTCGATGGCCGAGTTGAGCAGTTCGACGATCAGGCCGAGAAACACCACGGCAATCAGCACAGCGCGCTCGACGCGGCTGACGTCGAGCAGGAAGGCCAGCGGAATCAGCAGCAGGTTCAGCAGCACCAACTGGCGAAACGCCGCCTCGCCCCGACAGGCGGCCTTGAGGCCGGCGGCGGAGTAGCCGGCGGCATACCAGATGCGCGCCAGCCCGCTGCGCCCTTTCATGACCGCACCACCAACCGGCACGTCAACGCTTGCCGCGTCATCGCTCATCACGCGGGCCGACTTAGATGACATCGCAGCGCATCTGGCTGAACGTGCCGTGGGCAGTCAGCAGGCGTTGCCAGTCGTGCTCCGGCATGCTCTGGCGATGACGCTTGAGTTGGCGCAGGTCATGCCGTGCCGCGGCGCTACGACGTAGCCGGCGACGGCTCTTTTCCAGATCGAGCAGGGCGACCTCGACCCGGGCCGCGTCACCTTCGCCCCGAACCCTGAGGAAGATGTGCTTGGGATAGCAGCAGCCATGCTGCCAGCGGGCCTGATGAATGCGCGCCAGGGTGATCCCGACCGCCGTCAGCATGCGTTCCTGTACCGCCGGACCGAAGCGCTCGCTCAGGCTCTGTTGATACCAGTCCTCCAGGCTGAC
>DNMQ01000132.1 GCA_003488145.1 Pseudomonas sp. | reverse complement strand
AAGTCCAAGGAAAACCTCTACCGCGAGGTGCTGGAGAGCATCGTCGAACCCTTGCTCGAAGCCTCGGCGCCGTTCAACCAGCCAGGCCATCCGGCCGAGGTCCTGCGCGCCTATATCCGCACCAAGATCAGGATTTCCCGCGACCACGCCTGCGCCTCGAAGGTGTTCGCCAACGAGATCATGCACGGCGCTCCGCACCTGTCCCCGGAACGCACTGCGCAACTCAACGCCCAGGCGGCACACAACATCGCCTGCATCCAGCGCTGGATCGACGATGGCCTTATGGCGAGGGTCGATGCCAATCACCTGCTGTTCAGCATCTGGGCAGCGACCCAGACCTACGCCGACTTCGACTGGCAGATCAGCACCGTCACCGGCAAGAACCGCCTCGACGACGCCGACTACGATGCGGCGGCCGACACCATCATTCGCCTGGTACTCAAGGGTTGCGAAATCGCCGAGCCGGCTCAGGTCGACTGACCGGCGGAAACGAAAAACGCCAGCATGCGCTGGCGTTCTTCAAATCCTGACCGGCTGGCGAAGCATCAGCTCCGGGCGCGAGCCGCGTCGCGTAAAGCCTTCACCTGATCATGGTTGCGTTGTACGCCCTGGTACTGACGTTCAACCACGATCCGCACTTCGGCTGGCAGGTCTTTTTCCAGCGCCTTGCGGTAGCTCTTAACCGCGACATCCTCACCACGCTCACACTCGTTGAGAATGGCCTCGTCGTCCTTGCCGGTGATCATCGACTTGAGGTCTACCCAGCGACGGTGCATGTCGGCAGCCACACTGGTGCTGGTCTCCGGATCGCCGCCCATGGAGCGCACCAGTTGCTGCAGCTCGGCGGCGGCAGTAGCGCAGTCGCGCGAACGCTGATTCATGGTGCTCTTGAGCTGCGGATCGCGCAGGTCTTCGGCGCATTCGAGGAAGCCTTTTTCGCCATCCTTGCTGGTTTCAATCAGGTCGTTGAGCACTGAAATCGTGTCTTTCGTATCCATCTTGTACCTCCTGACAAGTCGACTCGGAAAGGGCCACATCGCTGCCGCCCGCGTTATAAAGTCGACTGCCCACGCACCACAAAGGTTCAGCGAAACCGCCCGAAGGCACCCTCCTGGCCCATCCCCCCGGCAACGCCGGCTATGCCTGTCGGCTCATGGCGAGCCCGTGATGCAATGGCATCGGCCGACCGATCAGGTAGCCCTGCGCCTTGTTCACTTCAAGCCGCCGCAACATGGCCAGTTCCTCCTGGGTCTCAACCCCTTCGGCGACGACCTTGCAGCCGGTTTCCTCGGCGAAGCGGATCAACGCGGCGGCCAGCGCGCGGCAGCCGGTGTCGCTGTCGACATTGCGGATCAGGCTGCTGTCGAGCTTGATCACATCCGGCTTGAGTTTGAGGATATGGCGGAAACTCGCGTAACCGGCGCCGGCATCGTCAACCGCCAGCCGTAGCCCCTTGCTGCGCAGTGGTTCGAGTGCCTCGGCCAGCTGCGAGTAGTCCTGTACCGATGCGTGTTCGGTCACCTCGAGCATCAGCCGCGCCAGCGGTTGATCGGCGAGCACCGTGTCAAGCGCGCCGGCGAGGATGGTTTCCGGCGAAACATTGACCGACAGGTAGCTGTCTGCCGGCAGCTGATCGAAGTCGTGCAGGGCCGCCTCGATCAGGGCGACCTCCAACTCCTGCTGCAAGCCGACCAGCCCGGCCTCGGCGAACCACTTGTCCGGTGTTCGCTGCGGCTGCGCGCTGAATCGAGCCAGCGCCTCGTGGCCAACGATGCGGTTTTCCACCAGATGCACGATGGGCTGATACACCACCGAATACGCGCGTTGCTCGAGCACCGAGCGAATGCGCGTGAGCGTCTCGGCATAGCGAATCTCATTGAGCGCATGGCGTTCCAGCAATCTGCCGGCGAAGTCGGCGAACAGCCGCAGCGTATTCAGATCTCGCTCATTGAGGCTGTTGTCCGGCGTGGTACTGAAGCAACAGAAGGTGCCGTAGAGCCGACCATCGCTGAAGCGCAGCGGAACGCTGAGGTGCGCACCGACCGGCAAGGCTTTGGTCACCGGCATGGCCAACGCCTCCGGTAGAGTCGCCGCGTCCTGAATCAGCTCTGGCAAGCGCCCGTCGAGCACGCGTTGACAGTAACTGTCGTCCAGAGGATCGCACGCCCCGACCTCGAGCTGCAGGGGTACGAAATTGCCGTCCAGGTAGCGAAAAATCCGGCTGCCTCCGCGAAACTCGCTGATGAACGCGACATCCATCCCCAGATGCGTGCGCACGGCATGCAGGGTTTCTACGAGCATCTCGCTCAATGAAAGGTTGGCGCTCTCCAGGCGACGCAGGATGGAGAGCGGATCATCGGCCATCCCGAATTGATCGACCTGATCCTGCTGTATGTCATCAGACATGGAGTCCCTCCCCGTTTGCTGGCTGCCATTGCTGCCGTATGAAGACCGTCGACAGCGGGCCGCTGGAGCCCGCGATGTCGTTTGCCGACCAGTTGCCCGGATACTAATCGCGACCGTCGATCTGCTGATGCCTCAGCGACGATTGGCACAAGGTCTTGTAGAACCGGCCGCGTCGCACGTTGCCGCATCGTTCGAGCCCCGCCTCGCACCGCCTGCCTCTAGCTGCTCGCCCCCGTCTTGCCACGCTTGTTCGACTTCGCCGGCTCGGCCGCCGCGCCCGCGTCACCTTTCAGGGTTATCCAGGTAGGCGCATGGTCACTGGCATGCTCCTGGTCGCGTACCCAGCGATCGACGCCGGCGTCCTGCAGCAGCGGCGCAAGGTCCGGGCTAAGCAGCAGATGGTCGATGCGCAGCCCGGAGTTCTTCTGCCAGTGCTGGCGAAAGTAGTCCCAGAAGGTGTAGATGCGCTCGTCCGGGTACCTGGCGCGCAACGCGTCGGTCCAGCCCTGCGCCAGCAGGCGTTCGAAACATTCGCGGCTCTCCGGCTGCAGCAGCGCGTCCTTCTTCCAGGAGCGCGGGTTGTAGATGTCCTCGTCGGTGGGCACCACGTTGTAGTCGCCGGCCAGCACCACCGGATGACCACTTGCCAGCAGACCGGCGGCATGCTCAATGAAGCGCTCGAACCAGGCCAGCTTGTAATCGAATTTCGGCCCCGGCTGCGGGTTGCCATTGGGCAGGTAGAGGCAGGCAACGATCACACCCTGCACGGCCGCTTCCAGATAGCGGCTGTGGCTGTCATCGGGATCGCCCGGCAGCCCGCGGCGGATCTCCAGCGGCTCGCAATCGCGGGCCAGAATCGCCACCCCGTTCCAGGACTTCTGCCCATGCCAGATGGCGCCATAGCCGGCCGCACGGATGTCGTCGATGGGGAAATCGACATCCTGCGCTTTGAGTTCCTGCAGGCAGACCACGTCAGGCTGCTCGCGCGTCAGCCATTCGAGCAGATTGGCCCGACGTGCACGGATGCCATTGATGTTGTAGGTAGCGATTTTCAGACTATCCACAAGCGCGTCTCTCACAGGCGGTTATATCCACCTTAGCTGTGACAGCGCAGAGAGGCTTCCCGATCCGGTGCCAACGATCGGAATCAGGCCGGCGTTTCGGCGAAACGCAGGGTGAATTCGGTCACCCCGGCGTCGCTGCGAACACTCACCTCGCCGCCATGCAGCTGCATGATCGAGCGCACGATGGCCAACCCCAGGCCGCCGGTATCGCCCGGCTCGGCGCGCGATGGGTCGCAGCGGTAGAAGCGATCGAACAGCCGCGGCAGATGCTCGGGCGGGATCGGAGGTCCCAGATTGATCACGCTGACCGACCGCCAACCTACTCTTGAGCCACTGACGATACGCACCGGGCTGTCACTGGCGCCGTAGCGCAACGCATTGGCCAGCAGGTTCGCCAGCGCCCGGCGGATCATCTCAGGGTCACCGAACAGCTCGCCCTCGGTTTCGTCGAGCAGCTGAATGCCGCGCTCTTCGGCGACGCCTTCGAAGTAGTCGCACAGCTGCTCGACCAGTGCCGGCAATGCAAAGCGCTGCCGCTCGATGGCCGCAGCCGGCTGCTCGGCACGGGCGAGAAACAGCATGCTGTCGATCATCCGCGCCAGGCGTTCATACTCCTCCTGATTGGACACCAGCAGCGCGTGATAGGCCTCGGCATCGCGATCCTTGTGCAACAGCTGCTGGGTCTGGCCCATGAGATTGCCGAGCGGCGTGCGCATTTCGTGGGCCAGGTCCTCGCTGAAGCGTGACAGGCGCGCGAAACCCTGTTCCAACCGGTTGAGCATCTGGTTCAGCGCGGCACGCAGCGGTTCCAGTTCGCTCGGCATCGCCGATTCGTCCAGGCGCAAGTGCAGGTGCTGCACATCGATCGCCAGGGCCTGACGCGTCAGGTGCCGCACCGGACGCAAGGCGCGCCGGCTGATCAGCCAGCCAAGCACTGACGCCAGCAGCGCACCGAGGCTCAACGCCCACCACAGCTTCACACGGTAGGCGGCGAGCATCTGTTCGCGCTCGACGAGCATGCGCCCGGCGACCAGCGTCAACCCCGCCTCGCCCGGCAGCCGCCGCCAGGCCAGCCGCGCTCCATTAGTATCGGTCAGCTCCGCAGCATCGCCGGCCGGCAGTGGTGGTATCGCCAGCCGCGCCGGGTTGATCTCGATCAGCGCGCGTCCCTGAGCGTCGAGCAACCAGAGCAGGCTGTCGCGATTGCCCAGCATGTTTTCGTACAGCTGCGGACGCTGCCGAAGCGCCTCGACGCTGGCGCTGTCCTCGAGCAGGGCCTGCATGCGCTCCAGCCGACCGAGCAGTGCCTGATCGTCACGCCAACTGATTTCCCGCTCCAGCGAGCGGTACAGATAGAGGCCGATGGCACCGAGCAGCACCACCGCCACCAGGGCGAAAGCGATGGCCAGGCGCAGGCTGAGCGAGCGCGGCAACAGCCTCACGATGCTGTCTCCAGCACGTAACCCATACCGCGCACGGTGTGGATGAGCTTGAGCGGATAGGGATCGTCGACCTTTGCGCGCAGGCGGCGGATCGCGACGTCGACCACGTTGGTGTCGCTGTCGAAATTCATCTGCCAGACCTGCGAGGCGATCTGCGCGCGGGACAGCACCTCGCCCTGGCGACTGAGCAACAGGTGTAGCAAGGCGAACTCCTTGTTGGTCAGGCTGATGCGCTCGCCCTGGCGGGTGACGCGGCGGCGCAGCAGGTCCAGCTCCAGATCGGCGACGTGGAAACGTTCGACCTCACGCGGCGGGCCGCGGCGCAGCAGGGTGCGTACCCGCGCCAGCAGCTCCGCGTAGGAGAACGGCTTGACCAGATAGTCGTCAGCGCCCAGCTCCAGCCCGCGCACACGGTCCTCCACCGCATCGCGCGCCGTCAGGAACAGCACCGGCGTATGCGCAGAGCGTTTGCGCACCACCTGCACCAGCTGCCAGCCATCGAGCCCCGGCAGCATGACGTCGAGGATCACCAGGTCGAAGGTCTCCTCCTCGATCAGGTATTTGCCGTCGACGCCATTGCGCGCGACCTCCACCCGGTAGCCGGATTCCTCCAACCCACGCTTGAGGTAGTCGGCCGTCTTGGCCTCGTCCTCCACCACCAGAATTCGCATCGGATCACCTCGCTGATGGCGCATAGGTTATGGGAGTCGCCGCACTGCGAGCCATTACAAAAGCGTAATGCGCAGGCAACGGTTCTGACGGGCAGGCATCGGCACCATGCGCCCCGAAGCTCAGCCACCCAAGGAAACCGATATGCGTATCGCAGCCACACTGTCATTGCTGACGTTGGCATTACTTACCCCGGCCCTAAGCGCCAACGCCGCCACGCCAGCACCGATCACCCAGCAGAACGTCTCGCTGGCCCTGGCCGATGGCCTGATCCAGGCCACGCTGGACCAGTGCCACACGGAAAACCGCACGGCGGTGGTCGCGGTGGTCGATCGCGGCGGCAACCTGGTGGCCCTGCGCCGGGACGACAACGTCGGCCCGCACAACGCCCTCGCCGCGCAGCGCAAGGCCTACACCGCGCTGTCGAGCAAGACCCCGACCCGTCTGTTCGCCGAGCGCGCCGCCGCTACGCCGGACGCCGCCAACCTCAACACGCTGGATGAGCTGTTGCTGCTCGGCGGTGGCGTGCCTCTGAAGGCCGGCGACGAGGTGATCGGCGCCATCGGCGTGGCCGGTGCCGGCGGTGCCAAGAACGACGAGGCCTGCGCCATGGCCGCCATCGAAAAACTGCTGCCCTCCTCCCACTGAAGAAAAAGGAAAACACCATGAAAGCACTACGTTCAATCGCCGCCGGTTTGATGCTCAGCGGCCTATCCGGTCTGACCTTGGCCGCCGGTAACCCGCTCAGCGTGCATGTACTGAATCTGGAGAACGGCCTGCCGTCACCGGATGTACGCGTCACCCTGGAACAGCGTCAGGGCGATAGCTGGAAATCGCTCAACAGCGGCGAGACCAACGCCCAGGGCCG
Organism: Pseudomonas sp.; assembly: GCA_003488145.1. Taxonomy (GTDB): domain Bacteria; phylum Pseudomonadota; class Gammaproteobacteria; order Pseudomonadales; family Pseudomonadaceae; genus Stutzerimonas. The sequence continues at coordinate 2,352 of DNMQ01000132.1, read as the reverse complement.
CATCACCGCGCTCTACCCGGAAGGCAAGGCGCTGGAGAAAGGCACCTACCGCGTCACCTTCATGACCGGCGACTGGTTCGCCACGCAGAAGGCCAGCACCTTTTTCCCCGAAGTTCCGGTGATCTTCGAAGCTGATGGCAGCGTCGAGCACTATCACATTCCGCTGCTGCTGAGCCCCTACGGCTTCTCCACCTATCGCGGCAACTGAGCCGCTTAGCGCACTTCCCAGTAGCCCGGTGCGTTGTAGATGTCCTTCAGATAGTCGATGAAGAAACGCACCTTGGCCGGCAGGTAGCGCTGCTGTGGGTACACCGCCTGGATGTCGTAGGCCGGCAGCGCATACTCATCGAGTACCGTGACCAGCTCGCCGCGCTTGAGCTCGGCCTGGATCTCCCAGGTCGAGCGCCAGCCGATGCCCAGGCCCTGCTTGACCCAGTCGAACAGCAGTTCACCGTCATTGCAGTCCAGATTGCCGGCCACGCGGATCGCCACCTGCCTGCCGTCACGCAGGAAGGTCCAGCCCCGCTGCTGCCCGCCCTGCAGGTTGAAGGCCAGGCAGTTGTGCTCGGTCAGCTCTTCCAATGCCGTCGGCGTGCCATGGCGGGCGAAGTACTCCGGCGAGCCGCAGACCACCCGCCTGTTCGGAAACAGCCGCACCGCCACATAGTTGGGGTCGGTCACCTCGCCGATGCGAATGCCCATGTCGTAACCGTGGCGCACCAGATCGACCACGCTGTCGGTGAAGTTGAACGACAGCTGCAGGTCCGGATAGCGCGCCTGGAACGCCGGTGCGTGCGGGCCGATATGTCGCCGGCCGAATGCCGCCGGCGCCGACACCACCAGATGGCCACGTACCGAGGTGCGGTCGTGGCTGATGCTGGCATCCACCTCATCGAAATCCTTCAGCAGCCCGCGGGCGCGCTCCAGATACTGCTCACCCAGATCGGTCAATGACAGCCCGCGCGTCGAGCGGTGCATCAGCTTCACACCCAGATGCCGCTCCAGCGCATCCAGCCGCCGACCCATCACCACCGGGGTGACGTTCTCCTTGTGCGCAGCCGCGGCGAAGCTGCCGCAGTCGGCGACCAGCACGAAGCTGCGCAGGGTCGTATAGCGATCCATTCGATACTCCTGATATCGACAGAACTGAAGTCTCGACCAATTCCGCCAGCGAATCCAGGGCGGCATGCTTGAGCCACGTAGAAAAACTATCGAATAAGAGGTGTGGTCCATGGCCCGCATGAGAGCAATAGACGCCGCCGTCGCCGTATTGCGCAAGGAAGGCATCGACACCGCCTTCGGCATCCCCGGTGCCGCGATCAACCCGCTGTATTCCGCCCTGCGGGCCGACGGCAGCATCCGCCACATCCTCGCCCGCCACGTCGAGGGCGCCTCGCACATGGCCGAGGGCTATACCCGTGCCAAGCCGGGCAACATCGGCGTGTGCATCGGCACCTCTGGCCCGGCCGGCACCGACATGATCACCGGCCTGTATTCCGCCTCGGCCGACTCGATCCCGATCCTCTGCATCACCGGCCAGGCGCCGCGTGCCAAGCTGCACAAGGAGGACTTTCAGGCCGTCGATATCGAATCCATTGCCAAGCCGGTGACCAAGTGGGCGGTTACCGTTCGCGAACCGGCGTTGGTGCCGCGCGTGTTCCAGCAGGCCTTCCACGTGATGCGCTCGGGGCGTCCCGGACCGGTGCTGATCGACCTGCCGTTCGATGTGCAAATGGGCGAGATCGAATTCGACATCGACACCTACGAGCCGCTCGCCGTGTACAAGCCGGCGGCGACCCGCAAGCAGATCGAGAAGGCCATCGACATGCTCTGCGCCGCCGAGCGTCCGCTGATCGTCGCCGGCGGCGGCATCTACAACGCCGCGGCAGAAACCTTGCTGGTGGAGTTCGCCGAGACCGTGGGCGTGCCGGTGATCCCGACGCTGATGGGCTGGGGCTCGATCCCCGACGATCATCCGCTGATGGCCGGCATGTGCGGCCTGCAGACCAGCCACCGCTACGGCAACGCGACCATGCTGGAATCCGACTTCGTGCTCGGCATCGGCAACCGCTGGGCTAACCGCCACACCGGCTCGGTGGAAACCTATACCAAGGGCCGCACCTTCGTCCACGTCGACATCGAGCCGACCCAGATCGGCCGGGTGTTCGCGCCGGACTACGGCATCGTCTCCGATGCCCGTGTCGCGCTCGAGTTGTTCGTCGAGGTAGCGAAGGCGCGCAAGGCCGAAGGTCGTCTGCCGGATCGCCGCGCCTGGGCCGCCGACTGCCTGGAACGCAAGCGCACCATGCTGCGCAAGACCAACTTCGACAGCGTGCCGATGAAGCCGCAGCG
>DNMQ01000162.1 GCA_003488145.1 Pseudomonas sp. | reverse complement strand
GTGCTCAACGTACTGCCGGCGGAAAAGGATGCCTTTGCCGAGCGCATCGCGGCCATCTCGGACCATGCCGCGCCGCTGTATCCGGTCGTCCCAGGACGCCTGATCGCGATCAACGGCGAGCCGGTGCGCCAGCTGGTCAGCAAGGAATCCCAGGGTGAGCGCGCGATCCGCCGCGACCTGAGCCTGACCTGGGCCGCCGAACTACCGAAGGACAATCACATCGTCGCGGGCAACTGGTGGGGCGATCAGGGCGACGCTGACATTCCCAGGGTATCCGTCGAGGCGGAACTTGCGCAAAGCCTGCAATTGAAGGTCGGTGATCGACTGTCCTTCACCATAGGCGGGCTGACCCGCGAGGCCAGCGTCACCAGCCTGCGCGAGGTCAACTGGGACAGCTTCCAGCCGAACTTCTACATGATCTTCGAACCGGACACTCTCCAGGGCATGCCGGCCACCTACATGACCAGCTTCCACCTGCCGCCTGGCAAGGAACGCGAACTGGTTGAGCTGGCCCGCGCGTTTCCTTCGGTCACCCTGCTGCAGGTCGAGGCGCTGTTGGCTCAATTGCGCAGCATCCTTGCGCAGGTATCACTGGCCGTGGAATACGTACTACTGTTCGTCCTGGCCGCCGGCCTGGCGGTTCTGTTCGCCGGGCTGCAAGCGACGCTGGACGAGCGCATTCGTCAGGGCGCGTTGCTCAGGGCGCTCGGTGCAGAGCGGGGCTTGCTGCTTCGTGCGCGCCGAGCCGAGTTCGGCCTGTTGGGCGCCGCCAGCGGCCTGCTCGCCGCGCTCGGCTGCGAGCTGGTCAGCGCCCTGCTCTATCACTACGCATTCGATCTGCGCTGGCAGCCGCACCCATGGCTGCTGGTACTGCCGTTGATAGGTGCTTTGCTGGTCGGTGGCGCCGGTCTGATCGGTACTCGACGCGCGCTGAATGCGAGCCCGCTGACCGTACTGCGCGAGAGTTGAAGCGCTACAATCGGCGACTTTTCAGCGAGGACGCAAATCCATGAGTCGCTATCGCCCACCGCGCCCGGCCGGCACGCCCCTGATCACCCCAGAAGGCGAAGCTCGGCTGCGTGCCGAGCTGCACGAACTCTGGCACGTCAAGCGCCCGCAGGTGACCCAATCGGTGAGCGAAGCGGCGGCGCAGGGTGATCGTTCGGAGAACGCTGAATACACCTACGGCAAGAAGATGCTGCGAGAGATCGACAGCCGCGTGCGATTTCTGACCAAGCGTCTGGAAAAGCTCAAGGTCGTAGGCGACCGGCCCAGCGACCCGAACAAGGTGTATTTCGGCGCATGGGTGACCCTCGAGGACGAGGATGGTGAGGAGTCGCGCTATCGGATCGTCGGTCCTGACGAACTGGACCTGCGCCAGGGTCTGATCAGCATCGATTCGCCCCTGGCGCGGGCGCTGGTGGGCAAAAGCCTGGATGCCGAAGTCCAGGTGCAAACCCCGACCGGGATGAAGCTCTGGTACGTGGTCGCTGTCGAGTATCAGTGACCGGCAGGTCAATATCGGACGATCCGGTCATTATCTTCGGCGATTATGCTGACTTCTCAAAGCGATTGGCGGCTAAAAAGCAATATCATCACTTTCTTACCCAGGCACCGTTTCGCTCGGTAACAATGGCCGCACGCCGCACAGATATCACCGCAATATCACCTCCCCTCGTAATTGCCCGACTAGAGCGGACGCGCCCCGGCTCGGCACTTATGGCACGAATGCTGCGCTCTTCAGCGCGCAGTACGCGCCATGCGCGGTGAATGGCAATGGACTGCCCACAGCCCGATTCACATTCGAAGAGTGCGTCCATGAACAACAACAAAACCTTGCTCGCTCTCTGTCTCGGTAGCGCCATGGCGCTTGCCGGTCAGGCTCATGCTGCTACTGGCAGCGGCTACACCGCTACGAAGTACCCGATCGTGCTCGCCCACGGCATGCTCGGCTTCGACAGTCTGCTGGGCATCGATTACTGGTACGGCATCCCCAGCGCGCTGCGCCGCGACGGTGCGCAGGTCTACATCACCGAAGTCAGTCAGCTCAATACGTCCGAATTGCGCGGTGAGGAGCTGCTTGCGCAGGTGGAGGAAATCGTCGCCATCAGCGGCAAGCCAAAGGTCAATCTGGTCGGCCACAGCCACGGCGGCCCAACCGTGCGTTATGTAGCCGGTGTCCGGCCGGACCTGATCGCCTCGGTAACCAGCGTGGGCGCACCTCACAAGGGTTCGGACGTCGCCGATCTGATCCGCAAGATCCCCGAGGGCTCCTCTGGCGAGGCGATCATCGCCGGACTGGTGAACGCCATGGGCAGCTTCATCAATTTCGTTTCCGGCAGCTCAAGCACGGCCCCGCAGGACTCTCTCGGCTCGCTGGAGTCGCTCAACAGCGAAGGCGCCGCCCGCTTCAACGCCAAATTCCCGCAAGGCATTCCCACCACCGCTTGCGGCGAGGGCGCCTACAAGGTCAATGGCGTGCGCTACTACTCCTGGAGTGGCACCAGCCCGCTGACCAACCCGCTGGATATCAGCGACGCCATGATGGGTGCCGGAGCCCTGGCATTCAGCGGGCCCAACGATGGACTGGTCGGGCGCTGCAGCTCGCACCTGGGCATGGTGATCCGCGATAACTACCGGATGAACCACCTGGACGAGGTCAATCAGTTCATGGGGCTGACCAGCCTGTTCGAGACCGATCCGGTCAGTGTCTATCGCCAACACGCGAACCGCCTGAAGAACGCGGGCCTTTGACGCGCGACTCTTCGTGAACCAGGCCGGGATCGTCGATCCCGGCCGCTATCACCGAGCACCCCATGAGCAAATACATGATTCTTCTGATGCTGGCCGTGGCGCTAAGCCTGACCATCATGCAGAGCCGATCGACACCCAGCCCGGCTGCAGTGGCCGAGTCGCCATCGGCCACCTCACCCGCCACGGCTGCCCCAACACCACCCCGGAAGCCGCTGAAAACCCAACCGGCACCGCAAGGCACGCCGCAGTTGCCGACGTCGTTCAAGGGCACCCAGGTCGATGGCCAGTTCCGTCTGGATGAAGCCGGCAACCTGCTAATCGGCGCCGAACTTCGGCATCTGTTCGATTACTTTCTCGCCGCAGCCGGAGAGGAGCCGTTGAAGAACAGTATCGAACGCTTGCGCCGTTACATCGCCGCCGAGCTGCCGCAGCCGGCTCAGAGCCAGGCATCAGCAGTGCTCACCCAATATCTCAACTACAAGCGCCAACTGCTTGATCTGGAAGCGACTTATCCGCGAACCACGGACATTTCAGCGCTACGCCAACGCTTGAGTGCCGTGCAGGCGTTGCGCGCACGCGTGCTGGAGCCGGCTGTTCACCAGGCGTTCTTCGCCCTGGACGAGGCCTATGATCGCTTTAGCCTGGAGCGCCTGGCCATTCAAGCCGATTCAGCACTGGACAGCGAAGCCAAGGGCCGCGCCATCGACCAGCTGCGCGCCGGATTGCCCGGCGACCTGCAAGAACTGCTCGTGCCGCAGCTGCAAAGCGAGCTGCGAGAGCAAACTGTCGCCTTGCAGGCCCAGGGCGCCAATGCGCAGCAGATCCGCCAGCTGCGCCAGCAGTTGGTGGGCAGCGAGGCTGCCGCCCGACTCGAAGCGCTGGATCGACAGCGCGCGCAGTGGCAGCAACGGGTCGCAGCCTATCGACAGGAACGTCAGCGTATCGAAGCCACTCGCGGCCTGGACGATGTCGAGCGTCGCAGCGCTATCGAGCGGCTGGAGGCCGAGCAGTTTGACGAGGGCGAACGCCTGCGGCTTGTCGCTGCCTTTCAGCAGCAGGAAGTGGCTGAGCGCTGAGCGCGGTCAGTTGGCCGCGGTCTTGCGGTCGGCCTCGAGCAGATAGCGCTCGCGCTGGTAGGCCAGGTAGTACTTGTTGACGCTGTTGACGTATGCCACTACGCCCATGCCAACAGTTTCCATGGCGATACGCTCGACCTGGAAGAACCACTGATCCGGGTTCAGACCGCGCCGACGGGCTTCGGCGCGCATACTCTGCACCCGCTGCGGGCCGAGGTTGTAGGCGGCGAGAATGAACGCCATGCGCTCACGCTCGTTCAGTCGCGGGCTGGCGAAAAAGTTACGACGGATGTTCGCCAGATACTTCGCACTGGCCTGCACGTTGTTGTCCAACTGGTGGATGTTGCTGACACCCATCGCACGAGCTGTGGCCGGCGTCACCTGCATCAACCCCGTGGCACCGCCGGCGCCCCGCGCCGCGGGGTTCAGGGTGGACTCCTTGAACGCCAGGGCGGCGAGGTTCAGCCAGTCCAGCTCGATCTGTTCGGCATAGCGCTGCAGGGTCGGACGAACCTTTTCCAGACGCTGGCGGCCCACTCGGTCGAGCGGGTACTGGACCTTGTACAGACGCCGGTAGACGCGCTCGAAGGCGGCATCCTGGTTGTCTGGCAGGTCGAAATCCTTGAGAAAGCGATCAGCACTGGCGCGCAACATGCTGGCGTCGTTCCGCACGAACCAGTGCATGCTGGCCTTGTCGCCCAGGCTCAGGTGCTGCTCGATGCGCAGTTTCGGCATGACCTTGGCCCAGCGCTCGGCGATGGTCTGCTCGACCACGGTCGCCGGATAGACGCCGGCCTGCACCATCTCCAGCACATCCTCGACGGCCAACGTGGGGTCGACCCACTCGGCAACGATCGGCGCCAGCTTGCGCTCCATCAGTTGCTTGTTCAGCCGCGCGAGCGCCGGCCCTGCGGCGCTGCCAGGTGGCAACGCAAGGCTGCGCCCGGATAGCTGGTCCAGACGCTGATAGCGTGGGCCGCCCTGGCGGCCGACCAGCACCAATGACACGTCGCTGACTACCGGCCGGCTGCGGCTGATGCCTTTCATGCCCGCCAGCGGCAGTAATTCGCCGGGCGCTACCAGATCCCCCTCGCCGCGCTGCAGCGCGCCAAGCAACTGATCCTTGGCTTTGGGGATGATCTTCAGGGTAATCGGCCGCGCGGATGCAGCATTGCGATTCAGGTACTGCTCGAAGGCCCGCAGCCGCGCGTACTCGACGCCAATCGCTTCGCCTTTCACCTCACCGGAGCTGTTCCGGCTCTGATTGACCAGCACGCGCAGTACGCCACTACGGCGAATTTCGGCCAGATCACGTACCTTGTCGTTCGCTTGCCACGCCTCGGGACCCGCCACGCGCGCAGTCGCCATCGTTGGCATCAGGGCGAGCAGCAGGCAGAACATGAGTGGCAGCAATCGTGGCATCGGGATGCACCGGTGTGAAGACGCAGGGAACGCTGGTGCGGTGCTCCCTGCCCGCAAAAGGTGGCAAAGGTTCTCACAGGTTGGCTTATTCCGCCAGTTTACTCTCCAAACTGGTTTAGCTATAACTCCTATATTATTGATTTAGTTAGCTTTAATCTCGAGGTATCCATGCAGCTTATCGACATCGGCGTCAATCTGAACCACCCGACATTCGCCTCTAGCGCACCTGCGGTCGTCGACCGCGCCAGAGCGGCCGGCGTCGTGCAGATGGTGCTTACCGGCACCAGCCTCGAAGAAAGCGAAGCTGCTCTCAAGCTCTGTCGCCAACTGGACGAGTCCCGCCTGCACCTGTTCAGTACCGCGGGTGTGCATCCGCATGATGCGAGCCACTGGACGACTGACAGCGCCAGCCAGTTGCGCGGCCTTCTCGCCGAGCCCGAAGTGCGCGCAGTCGGCGAATGCGGCCTGGACTTCAATCGCGATTTTTCACCGCGACCGCTACAGGAGCGCGCGCTGGAGGAACAGTTGCAACTCGCCGTCGAACTGAAGTTGCCGGTCTTTCTGCACGAACGCGATGCCAGCGACCGGTTGCTGGCGATTCTGCGACCGTTTCGGGACCACCTCCCTGCGGCGGTGGTGCACTGTTTCACCGGTGAAAAACAGGCACTGTACGGCTATCTCGACCTGGACCTGCATGTCGGCATCACCGGCTGGATATGCGACGAACGCCGCGGTACCCATCTGCATCCCCTGGTGAAGGACATCCCTACAGGTCGTCTGATGCTCGAGAGCGACGCGCCGTATCTGCTGCCACGCACCCTGCGACCGAAGCCTAAGAGCGGCCAGAACGAACCGGCCTACCTTACGGAAGTACTGCGCGAAGTCGCGCTCCATCGCGGCGAGAGCGAAGCGTCGCTGGCGGCGCACACCACGCGCTGTGCGCGCGCGTTCTTCGGCCTGCCGGACCTCGACTGAGTCACAGAAATTTCTCAAGCTCTGCCTTAGGCGGCCGTTAAATGTTCAGCCGCAGTGCAAGCAAGCGTTCCGCTACGCGCGCGCAACCTCCTATAGAAGAAGAGCAGTCATGGCCGTTTGGATTCGCGATCTGTCGCTCAAGTACAAGTTCTGGGCACTGAACATGGTGACCTTCGTCATCGCGTTGCTGCTGGTGCTTTACGCCGTACAACTGGAGCAAAGCGCCCGTAGCGCCGACGCCGTCGCTGCAGCGCAGGCGCGTGCGTCGCTGCTGGCGAGCTGGCCGGCCAATGCTGCGCTGCCGCAGGGTGTGGACCTGATCGCGTTCCAGGCAGATCAGCGCGCCGCGGTCGAGGGTCAGGCTATCGCCGAAAGCGGCTGGACCACCCTCACCCACGACCGACTGTTCTCCAGCAATCCCGTGGTCGGCGCCCACCTGATCTCCGCGACGAATGGTCAGAAGCTGGCTGTACTGGCCCGCGCGCCCAGCGCTATTCAGGTACTGAGCCAGCACTTTTTCAGCTACGCCGTGGCGGTCGCCGTGCTGATGCTCGGCCTGCTCGGCGCTTCGCAACTGCTTATCCGCTTTCTGCTCAGCCACCTCAACACGCTCAAGGACGTCATGCTGCACGTGGAGCGCAGTGGCGACCTGCAGGCACGGGTTCCGCTGGACAGCCGTGACGAAGTCGGCCAGATGGCCAGCGCATTCAACGCCATGCAGGGCGGCTATCAACGCGTGGTCAGCACCGTCGCCCAGGCTGCCGCGCGTCTCGACGAGGGCGCCAGCCGGCTCGCCACGAGCATGAACGACGTGCACAAGGGCATGCGCGGTCAGCAGGGCGAAACCGACCAGGCAGCCACGGCCATCAACGAAATGAGCGCCACGGTGCACCAGATCGCCGAGCATGCACGCGAAACTCGCGATCAATCACAGAACGCCGACCGCCTTGCGGGCGAAGGCCACCGGGTCGTCGGCCGTGTGGAGAAGTCCATCTCCAGCCTATCCCAGGGCGTGCAGCAGACCGGCGAAATGATCGAGCAGCTCGCCGCCGACAGCCAGAAGATCAACGGCGTGGTCAACGTGATCCACAGCATCGCCGAACAGACCAACCTGCTAGCGCTCAACGCGGCCATCGAAGCAGCCCGGGCCGGTGAACAGGGCCGCGGATTCGCCGTGGTTGCCGATGAGGTTCGCAACCTGGCCAAGCGTGTGCAGACCTCCACCGATGAGATCACCCAGATGATCTCCGGCCTGCAGTCGATGACCCGCGACGCCGTGGAGTTCATGCAGGAAAGCTCGCTCAAGGCCGACGACTGCGTTCGTGAAGCCCATGACGCAGCGCAGGCGCTGGAGGCCATCGCCGATGCGGTCGCGCAGATGCGTGAAAGCAACACGCAGATCGCCGTGGCGGCCGAACAGCAAAGCCAGGTAGCCGAGGAGCTCAATCGCTCGGTCACCGGCATCCGCGACGTCACGGAACGCACCGTGGAGCAGACCGTAAGCTCGGCCAGCACCAGTGCCGAGCTGGCCGCGCTATCCACCGATCTGAGCCGTGCCATCGGCCAGCTCAGGCTCTAGCTTCCTGCCAATGCGGCGTTGCGCTCGCGCAACGCCCTCCGCGCTCGAAAAGCATGCACTGCCTCGAGCGCAGCCCCAAAACGGGGCATTCCCCTGGTACCGCCCTTCCCCACGACGCCTGCAGCGCGCGTTTTTTGTGCATTGGCATCGCTCTTGCTTTGCATCCTTTGCGAAGAAAGCTGCTGCACCTGCGAAGACAATTTGAAATAGCTGACTAGGGTTCCGACTCGTTGAGGCGAGTGGCTGGTCCGAGAGTTGGCGACCTCCAG
>DNMQ01000278.1 GCA_003488145.1 Pseudomonas sp. | reverse complement strand
GGACAGGCCGAGGTAGACCGGGGTCGCCTCGCCACGGTCGCCGTTGCGCGCCAGCTCGCGGTACTTGAGGTAGGTACGCTCATCGGCCTCGAAATAGGCATAGACCTTGTCGGTGGAGACCAGCGTGGTCAGCAGCGCCTCGCCGGCATTGACCAGGTTGCCGGCGGTGATCAGCGCCCGGCCGACGCGGCCGTCGATGGGCGCGGTCACGCGGGTGAAAGAGAGATCCAGCTGCGCGCGGTCCAGTTGCGCCTGAATCGCCGCGGTTGCCGAGCGGGCTTCGCTGGCGGCACTGACGCGGGCGTCGGCGAGCTCGTCGGAAATCGCGTTCTTCTTGCGCAGGCGCTCGCCGCGTTCGGCTTCGGCGACGGTGCGTTGCTGGTTGGCTCGAGCCTGTTGCAGTTGCGCCTGCAGGCGCTTGACCTCAGCCTGGAACGGGCGCGGGTCGATCTGGAACAAGAGGTCGCCTTTCTTCACCAGCGCGCCTTCTTCGAAGGCCACCTTGTCGATGAAACCGGACACGCGCGGGCGAATCTCCACCGACTCCGGCGCTTCCAGGCGGCCAGTGAGTTCGTCCCACTCGGTCACCTGCTGCTCGATGACTTCCGCGACGCTGACGGCGGGCGGCGGCATGCCCGACTGGGTGGCCTCCGGTGCCTTGCCACAAGCGGCGGTGATCAGCACCGTCAGGGCGATAAGGGGAAAACGCAAGGCGTTGAACGAACGTTCCATGCTTGACTCCGCAAGTCGGATTTGTTGATGGCAGGAGTCTGCGTGGTCAAGCCGTTCAGCAAAAATCGAACGAGGCGAAGGTGAATATCATTGGCGGTGATGGTTGCGCATTCGTTATCAGCGCAGCGCGAGGATATTGCTCACCTATGCGTGGGAACAGTATTGGCCGCGAATGAACCCTGCCGCCGCCGAAGCCTCGGAGCGGCATTCCCCAGCGATCACGCTCGAAGCCACGAAAAACCGGTCAGCGCATCACTGGCGGGAGCAGGCCTGTCTACCCGGCACGCGCCGCGAAGCCCCGGGCGTCGGGCCTGTCAGAGACTATCCGGATCGCCGACGAACATCTGGATGCGCGAGCGCAGCCAGCGCTCGGCGGGGTCGTTGTCCTGCGCGCCGCGCCAGGCCATGGACAGCTCGAAATCCTGGCTGGTCTGAAAGGGCAGCGGTTCGGCGCGCACGCCACCGTTGGCCGCCAGCGCCGCGGCGGCGTAGTCCGGGACGGTGGCGATGATGTCGGTGCCGGCAAGCAGGCTGGCCAGGCCGTTGAACTGCGGCACCGCCAGCACCACCTTGCGCTTGCAGCCGTGCAGCGCCAGTTCCTCGTCGATATAGCCGTTGAGATCACCGGCAAAGGAGACCATCGCATGCGGACGGCTGCAGTAGTCCTCCATGCTCAGCCGGCCGGGAATGCTGTCGGCACGCAGCAGCATCGGCTTGGGCCGGCGCAGTACCTTGCGTTTGGCATTGGCCGGCAGCTCCTCGGTGTAGCAGACGCCCACCGATATCTCACCGGACGCCAGCAGGCCGGGCATCAACAGGTAGTTGGCGCGGCGCACCACCAGCACCACGTCCGGCGCTTCGGCGCGCAGGCGGCGCAGCAGCGGCGGTAGCAGGGCGAACTCGACTTCATCGGTCAGGCCGATGCGAAACACCTGGGTGCTGGTCGCCGGGTCGAAGGTCGAGGCGCGGCTAACGGCGGTGGAGATCGAGTCCAGCGCCGGTGAAAGCAGCTGGGCGATCTCCAGCGCGCGGGCGGTCGGCTCCATGCTGCGGCCAGTACGGACGAAGAGCGGATCGTCGAACAGCGTGCGCAGTCGTGCCAGGGCGGCACTGATCGCCGGCTGGCCGAGAAACAGCTTTTCCGCTGCGCGGGTCACGCTGCGCTCGTGCATCAGCGTTTCGAAGACGATCAGCAGATTGAGGTCGACACGGCGAAGGTCGTTGCGATTCATACCTAGTTCACGTCGAGCCTGCAGCCGGGCCAGGAGGCGTCCGGCTCTGGAGGGTGGTCTGCATTCTAGACAGCTTCGGCTGCCAACGGCATGCCCGATCCCGCTTTCGAAATGCACAAAGCTGCAATGCGCCGGCAAGCATACATACGTAGTTCCATCATTACTGCGCATGGGAACTATCGATGGGAATCCACGCCGTTCACTGGAGTTGTGACGATACTGACGATAGAGTCCGTTCGCACAGTAGTAAGTGAGGGGTCGAAATGTCCCGCATCATCCGTTTTCACCAGTTCGGCCCGGCCGACGTGTTGCGCCACGAGGAACGCGCGATGCCGGTTGCCGGCCCAGGCGAGGTGCTGATTGGCGTGCGCGCCATCGGCGTCAGCTGGAATGACGTGCTCTGGCGCCAGGACCTCGCGCCACGACACGCGCGTCTGCCTGCCGGGCTCGGCAGCGAGGTGGCGGGCGAGGTGCTGGCGTTGGGTGAGGGCGTTCAGGGCTTCAGCGTCGGCGATCATGTTGCCGGCTTCCCGGCCCACGATCTCAATCAGTATCCGCTCTACGCCGAGCATGCGCTGTTGCCGCAGCAGGCGCTGGTGCGCTACCCGGACATGCTCAGCGCCAGTGAGGCGGCGATCCACTACACGCCGATGCTGGTCAGCTATTTCGCGCTGGTCGAGCTGGCCCAGCTGGAACCCGGCCAGTACGTGCTGATCAACCAGGCGGCTCATTGCACCGGGCCGGCAGCCGTACAACTGGCCAAGGCGTTGGGCGGCCGGGTGATCGCCACTTGCGACACCAGCGAGGACCGTGACTACCTGCG
>DNMQ01000279.1 GCA_003488145.1 Pseudomonas sp. | reverse complement strand
AACAGCGGCCAGACCTTCTCTTCCATTTCCGCCAGCAGCCCGGCCTTGTAATCGGCGTCGCGGCTGCGCAGGGTCGAGCCGATCAACTGGATGCGCTTGGCCAGCAAACCAGCCAGATCCATCTCGGCCTTGCGTCCGCCCATCAAGCCGATCATCACCCAACGCCCATCCATCGCCAGCAGCTGCATGTTCAATGCGGCGTACTTGGCACCGACCGGGTCGAGGATCATGTCGAACGGACCAAAATCGCGTAGCGCTTCGAGCGAGTCACCACGCAGCACACCACCCTGAGCACCGAGCGACTCACAGTAGGCCAGCCGCTCGGCCGAGCCGACACTGACCCAGCAGGGATTGCCGAAAGCCTTGCACAACTGGATCGCCGCCGAGCCAACACCACTGGCGCCAGCGTGAAGCAGCACCTTGTCGCCGGCCAGTAAAGCACCCAGACGATAGAGATTGAGCCAGGCCGTGGCATATACCTCCGGGATCACCGCAGCTTCATGCAGCGACATGCCCTCGGGAACCGGCAGCGCATGACGGGCATCGACCACCACCTCCTCGGCCATGCCACCACCAGCCAGCAGCGTGCACACGCGATCACCCACCTTCCAGCGGCTGCGCCCACTGACCTCGGCGACCACCCCTGCGCATTCCAGCCCCAGGATGTCGGTGACACCTGCCGGCGGCGGGTAGTGTCCGCCTCGCTGCAGCAGGTCCGCACGGTTCAGCCCGGCAGCAGCCACACGGATACGGATTTCGCCATCGCCGCACGCCGGAGCCGGTCGCTCGGCCCACTCCAGATGCCCCTCGATACCTTGCAATGCCTTCATGCTGCCTCCATAGTGGTTCCTATCTATGCCCACCCAACTGATCGCTCGCTGGCCTTCTTTGACCACCTCAACCATCGGGCTTGTGCTTTCCACCGCCGGACGGAAAAACGAACCGGCGCCTACTTTAGATGGCCTAATATGCGTTATTCCCTAGCCTTACGTCGCCCCCAAGCCATGAAACGTACGCTGACCTGCACCGTTCTCGCCGTTCTGTTCGGCCTTCACGCTTCCCTGGCGATGGCCAAAGCCGTCAGCACGCCAGAGAACTGGGACTACCTGCAACCCGATCGTGAACAGGTCATCGCCAGCCTGAACGTCGTCGAACTGCTCAAGCGCCATCACTACAACAAGCCGCCGCTGAACGACGCGCGTTCGGCAAAGATTTTCGACAGCTACATCCAGATGCTCGATCCGTCGCGCAGCTATTTCCTGGCATCTGATCTCGAAGAGTTCGGCAAGTGGCGCAACCAGTTCGATGACTTCCTCAAGGGCGGCAATCTCGAGCCCGGCTTCATCATCTACACCCGTCATCTCGAGCGCCTGCAGAACCGGTTGAACTACGCCTTGAGCCTGCTCGACAAGGGCGTCGACAGCTTCGACTTCAGTGTCGACGAGGAGCTGCTGGTCGACCGTGAGAAGGCCGCCTGGGCCAAGGACACCGCAGAGCTGGATGACCTGTGGCGCAAGCGGGTAAAGGACGAGGTATTGCGTCTGAAGATCGCCGGCAAGGAGCCGAAGGCCATCGAGGAACTGCTGACCAAACGCTACAAGAACCAGCTATCGCGCCTGAACCAGACCCGTGGCGAGGACGTTTTCCAGACCTACATCAACGCCTTCGCGCAGACCTACGATCCGCACACCCAATACCTGTCGCCGGACAGCGCGGAGAATTTCGACATCAACATGAGCCTGTCGCTCGAGGGCATCGGCGCGGTGCTGCAGAGTGACAACGAGCACGTGAAGATCGTACGCCTGGTGCCGGCCGGCCCGGCGGAGAAGAGCAAGCAGCTGGCGCCAGCGGACAAGATTGTCGGCGTCGGCCAGGCCAACGATGAGATGGTCGACGTCATCGGCTGGCGTCTGGATGAGGTGGTCAAGCTCATCCGCGGCCCGAAGGGTTCGGTCGTACGCCTGGAAGTCATCCCGGCGAGCAATGCGCCGAATGACCAAAGCAGCAAGGTCGTCGCCATTACCCGCGAAGCGGTGAAGCTCGAGGAGCAGGCAGCGAAGAAGTCGGTGTTGAACCTGGAACACCAGGGGCAGAACTTCAAGCTCGGTGTGATCGAGATTCCAGCGTTCTATCTGGACTTCAAGGCACTGCGCGCCGGGGACCAGAACTACAAGAGCACCACGCGTGACGTCAAAAAGCTGCTCTCCGAACTGGAAGCAGAGAAAGTCGACGGCGTGGTCATCGACCTGCGCAACAACGGCGGAGGCTCACTGCAAGAGGCCACCGAGCTCACGGGCCTATTCATCGATCAGGGTCCGACTGTGCTGGTACGCAACAGCGATGGCCGCGTAGACGTGCTTGCCGATGAACAGACCGGCGCGCTGTACAAGGGGCCGCTGGCCGTCCTCGTCAACCGCCTTTCGGCATCGGCCTCGGAGATCTTCGCCGGCGCGATGCAGGACTACCACCGGGCCTTAATCCTCGGTGGCCAGACCTTCGGCAAGGGCACCGTGCAGACGATCCAGCCTCTCAACCATGGTGAGCTGAAACTGACCCTGGCCAAGTTTTACCGCGTATCCGGGCAGAGCACTCAACATCAGGGTGTGATTCCCGACATCAGCTACCCTGCCGATGTCGACACCAAGGAAATCGGTGAGAGTGCGCTGCCGGAAGCGCTGCCTTGGGACAGCATCCGCGCGGCGATCAATCCGGACATGAACCCGTTCAAGCCGTTCCTCGCCGAGCTGAAGGCACGCCACGAAGCACGCACCGGCGAGAACCCGGACTTCGTCTTCACCCGCGATCGTCTGGCGCTTGCCCAGGAGCTGATGCACGAAACCACCGTCAGCCTCAATGAAGAAAAGCGGCGTGCACAACAGGCCGATATCGAGAAGCGTCAGCTGGCCTTGGAGAATGCATTGCGCCTGGCCAAAGGTGAGGAGCCACTGGCAAAGCTGGAGAAGGAAGACGAAAACACGCCTCACGCGGAAGCGGACAAACCAAAGCCGGAGGATGATGCCTACCTCTCCGAGAGCGGGCGCATTCTGCTCGATTACCTCGGTCTCAGCTCGGCGATGGCCAAGCACTGAATCGAGTGGAACGCCGCGATGTCATCAAATTGACATCACGACATCGTGAAATGAAAGGGCCGCGCTGCGGCCCTTTTCTTTTCACACCCAGAGACCTCCATGACAGTCACCGAGCAGTTGAGCACGCTGGGACATATCCTTGCTCACGGCGACATCACCACCCTGTTTCAACCCATCGTCTCGCTTTCGGAGCGACGCATTCTCGGTTATGAAGCACTCAGCCGTGGACCATCCAACGGCCCGCTGCACTCCCCGATCAATTTGCTCGCCACAGCACGCCACGCCGGCCGGCTTAACGAACTGGAGATGACCTGCCGCGAAACAGCGTGCCGGCGTTACAGCCAGGGGGCGCTACGCGGCAAGCTCTTTCTCAACGCCTCACCGGAAACGCTACTTGACGCGACCCACAAGCCCGGGCGCACGCTCGAGCTGCTGCACACCTATGGCATTTCCGCGGACAACGTGGTCATCGAGCTGACCGAGCAGGCACCGGCCGACGATCTCGAGCTGCTGGACAAGGCGCTTCATCACTATCGCTCGATGGGCTTCAGCATAGCGCTCGACGACCTTGGTGCCGGATATTCGAGTTTGCGCCTGTGGTCCGAGCTGCGACCGGACTATGTGAAGATCGACCGCTATTTCATCGACGGCATCCATCTCGACCCCGTGAAGCGCGAGTTCGTAGAATCCATCCTGAAGATCGCCCGCGCATCGCGTGCCCACGTCATCGCCGAAGGTATCGAACTGCACGAGGAACTGGCGGTGCTGGCCGGCATGGGTATCGATCTGGTGCAGGGCTATCTGCTTGGACGTCCGCTGGAGTTGCCTGCCCAGGACATCGACGAGATCCTGCCACCCCCGGAGGCCCAGCAGGCGGTCCTGGGCGAGGAGTCCGGCAACCTGTCCGGACTGCTTATCAGACAACCCGCCATGGCCGCAGAACGTCCGGTCGCTGAAATGCTCGAGGCGTTTCGACTGCAGCCGGCCCTGAACTCGATCGCAGTTTTGGACGTTGACGCCAGGCCGGTCGGCATACTTCACCGTAATCTCATTTCCGACGCGCTGCTCAAGCCCTACGCCACCGATCTGCTGGCACGCAAACCGCTTAGCCGCCTGATGAGCACGGATTTCCTCGCCGTCGAGCTCGACCAGTCGTTGCAACAGGTCAGCCGCTTGCTCACCAGCCGGGCGCGCCAAAGAATCGAGGAAGACTTCGTCATTACACAGGCAGGTCAATACCTCGGTCTGGGCCGCGTCATCGATGTTCTGAGGTTGATAACCGAACTGAAGATTCAGCAGGCGCGCCACGCCAATCCCCTGACACTGTTGCCGGGCAACGTACCTATCCAGCAGTGCCTGACCCGCCTGCTGCTACAGCGACGTAGGGCGATGGTCTGTTACGTCGACATCGACAACTTCAAACCTTTCAACGATCTGTATGGCTACGCCAAAGGCGATGAAGTGCTGCTGTGCCTGGCCCAATGTCTGAACGACCGGGTCGACCCACAGATGGATTTCGTCGGCCATATTGGCGGGGATGATTTCATGCTGGTGCTAAGCGGTCACGACTGGGAGCAGCGCATTGCCGACTTGCACAGCACCTTCGCGCTTCGCAGCAGTGCCTTCTACCAGCCAGAACACCTCGCGGCCGGCTGCTTTATTTCCACCAGCCGTGACGGGCGTAAACAGCGCTATGCCCTACTGTCACTCTCGATCGGGATCGTCAGCGTGCACCCGGAGCACACTGACCGCCTGGATGCAGGCAGGCTCGCCGCCGTTGCTTCGGAGGCCAAGCGCTTTGCCAAACAGGTGAAAGGCCCGAGCTTCCACCTGATCGACGCAGGGCAGCCAACGCAGGATGCCTACAACCCCAGTTGCTCCGCCTTCGCCTTGTAACGATCTGCCTGCTGGGGGTCTGCGGCCAGGCCGTGGCCGCCGGCACGATACAGTTGCTCGAGGCGAACCGCCGCCAGTGGATGCCCTGCCTCGGCCGCCTGGGACCACCAGCGCGCCGCCTCACTGCCATCCGGGCCGTGGGAGGCATCTTCGCTGAGGCTGATGACGCCCATCTGATATGCCGCTTTCACATCTCCCGCCTTGGCCGCCAGCCTTAGAAGGCGAACGCCTTCCAGCTTGGCACCATAGCCGCGCCCGCGGAAATACAGGATATGACCGTAGAAACTCTGCGCCGACACGTCGCCCAGCGCCGCCATCCGCGCGAATTGCCCTTCCATCCAACGCCAGATCTTCGGCTGCTGAACCGCGTAGTGCGACGTCATCAATTTGCGGGCAGTTAAATAACCGAGCCTTGCACGCAGCCTGCCCAGCATCAGAGTTCCTCCGAATAAACGAACTCGAAAACGCGCGCCACTTCTCCCGCATGCCAGGATGCAGCGGCGGCACCGTCCGCCGGCCCCGAGAAGCGTCCCAACCGCGCAGCACACTCGAAAAAGCCCGTGCGGGGCAAACGACTAGCACCCTGACTGATGACCAGTGCGCTGCGCAACGGGCGCTCCGAGCGGGCGTCCAGCGCAGCGAGGTGCTCCAGCGCGGCGGTAAGGGTTCGCATGGCGGGTGTGGGCAACTGGAGCCGCTCGACCAGCGCACGGTAGGTCACCAGATGTCTCTGCCGGCGAGCGGCATCCAGTTCGGCAAGCAGCGCCTGCCAGTGGTGCCGGCTGATGGATACTGACGTCAAGCGTCGCCCTCCCAGCCGGCTATGTCCAACGCACGTGCCAGTGCTCGACGAATCGCAGCATCGGGTTCGCGCTCTCCCGCCTCGATCAGCCCCAGATAGGCTGGACTGATCCCCACAGCGCGCGCTAACGCCTCTTGTGAAAGCCCCTTGGCCTCACGCAGAGCGCTCAGCTCGACCAGGGACGGACGTGACTGAGCGCCACTGGGTGCGGCATCAGTGGCAACGGCCGATTTAGCGCCGACCGCATTCAAAAGCGCCTGGTACTCGTCCCACGGCAGTACGGCGTATTCCGGCGAGCCGTCACGCATGATGACCTGTACATTCATCCGTATTTTCCCCAGGCGTCTTCGATCAGATGCGGAATCTTAACAGCCCTTGCCGCTCCTTGAAGCTACCAACCTGCCGCATGCGTTAGTGAATCGGGATCGAGACCGCAAATGCTCATCCGGCACCGACAAACGGCGGCTACACACGCCGCTGCTATCAGCTCGGCTGGCCGCCGGCCTTCGGTTCGTCCAACGCAGGCAAGCGTTGAAGCGATGCCTGCCGATCGGCAGTCTGGGCCTGCCTCCAGACCTTGAACGCCTCCAACTCACCAGACCACTTGCGCATTACCCAGCCCAGCACAGCCAGATCATCGACGAACCCAAGACCAGGCAGCCAATCCGGGATGGCGTCGATTGGCGACAGGAAGTAGAGCAAGCCGGCCACCACAGCTATCAATGCATTAGGATTGATGGCCCGATACTCGCCACGCCACCAGGCTACGCAAAGCGCCTGTAAAAGTGCCAGATCTTCTCGCAATCCGTTGAACAGCCCTCTTTTCGAAGAGGATTTGCGAGCCACCGCAAAGAGTAACGCGGGGATCTTTCCGCGTTTGATCAGACGCTGCGCGAGCGGAAAATATCGGATGAAATTCCAGGGAGCCTTCATCTGGGTTGCCTCCAGCCTGCGTCATCCCTGACCTCGTGAGTGTTATCCACCGAAGCTGTGGATAACCTTGTGAACAGTTTATGGATGGTTGCCGCTAAGGCCCTGTTTACGGGGCCGCCCAACAGATCGGTGTTTTTTTATCCAGCCGCTTAAGGCCTTAAGAATCAATAGGTTACGATCATGCTGAAATTGTATTGAAACATGCCTGTAGGACACGCCGCGATCTATTCCGAATGTGCATAACCGCGGATTGTCAATGCTTTTACAAGCACTTTGACTAACGACGACACAGGGCGTTCGAACTTCCGGGGGCTAGGAATTGAGGGAAGAACATCCCACGTGAGAATCAAAAAAGAGGTCGATCATTGCGATCGACCTCCCAAAACCTTACTGAATGCTGAGCTGCCCACGAATCTTGTCGAGGGTCGCCGAGCCGATGCCTTTTACCTCGAGCAGCTCATCTACCGAGCTGAACGGGCCATGCTCTTCCCGATAAGCGATGATTGCTTTTGCCTTGGTTTCACCGATGCCTCTCAGCTCACGGGAAAGCGTCTCAGCATCGGCAGCATTGAGGTTCACTGGGGCCGGGGCGACAGCCACAGCTGTCGGGGCAGGTTGTGCCTGAGTGGCGGCATAGCCACCGAAAGAAAAGCCGGAGAGTACGGCGAATGCCGCAGCGGCAAGAATAGCTTTACGCATAATCACGTCCTTATGAAAACCAAAGTATTCGTTCGCGGGACTTCCTGCTCCGCGTCAGCCAATCTAGTCGCCTGCCAGCTGATGTCAAAAACGAGGTTGCATATTTGCGAACCTCGTCAAGCTCAGCGCATGGCGTTGAACAGATTCAGGCCGCTGATCTTTACATAGCTCTGCTGCGTAGCCTCAAGGATGACGGTCTGGAACGACAGCCGGGACAGCGCCTCTGCGTAGTCCAGCTCACGCAGCTCGGCCTGGACCGATTTGTTAACCAGAGCCACGTCCTCGTTGTCGGTCTGCGTTGTTTCGATCACGTTCAGACGCGCGCCGATGTTGCCGCGAGCGGCGTCGACGCTGATCATGCCGTGGTCCAGGTTGGTCAGCGCTACGGCTACGGCATCGCGAACGCCTCCGTTGCTGGTCGCGGGGTTCTCTAAGGCAGATCGAAGATTGGCGACAGTATCCAGAATGCCCTGCCTGTTGGTAGCCGCGACAGTCGGATCACCATTCGCATCAACACCGCTTACAGTCCTTGGTATGACGGTGGCACTCTCCCCTCCGCTTGGAATCCCGTCGAGCGTCATGGTCATGCCGCGGAAGACAAGCGTGTCACTGCGGCTAGCCTCCTTGTCCATTAACCCATCGCCAATTTCGGCCGGGTTGACGCTACCGTCCTGGTTCAAAGCCCTGATCGTATAGCTACCATCGCTGCCGAATGAAATATCGATCCCATACGGGGGGAACGCAGGATCACCAGCGAAAGCGACCTCATCACTCACTAACGGCGCTGATACCTTAAGCGTCGAGTCAGTCGCAGCGCCAATGGACAGGCTACTTTGTAGGCGTCCAGCATTAGTAATGTTCTGAAAAATCGACTTGCCGTTGTCGCTGATCGGGATATTCAGCGAGCTAGCTATCTGCAACTTCCGCTGCCCCTCGTCTCCCTGATAGCTATAGCTACCGTCCCCTGCACGAACGAACGGCTGAGTCTTACCCTGAAAGCCAGAGAACAGGTACTCGCCGCGGGCATTGCGGGTGTTCATCAGTGACAGCAGCTCGTCCTCGCGCTCAGTCAGCTCGGCCGCGATCGACTTCCGGTCTTCCGCACTCAGGCCACCATTGCCCGCCTGTACAGCAAGCTCTCGCACTCGCTGCAGAACGGTATTAACCGAGTTGAGCGTCACCTCCTCTTGGGTAAGGCTGTTCTTCGCCGCAGTCAGGTTGGCGTTGTACTGACTCAGAACGTTCTGCTGCTGGTCCAACTGGAGCAAACGCACCGACGCAACCGGGTCGTCGGCTGGCGTGAGGATGCGATTGCCGGTACTGATCTGCTCCTGAGTGCGGGTCGCATTGGCGTAGTTGCGCTGCAGTCCGGCGACGCCGTTATTGAATGCTTGCAGGGTGGAAATGCGCATAAGGCGACCTATTACCTGAAGGAGCTGATCAATGTATCGAACAAAGAGCGGGCAACTTGAATGATCTGGGCCGAAGCGTTGTAGTACTGCTCGAACTTGATCAGGTTGGCGGCTTCCTCGTCCAGGTTCACAGCCGAGAGTGAATCGCGGTTGTCAGTGGCCTGTTTGAGAATCGAGCCCGTTGCTTCGCTATCCATCCGTGCCTGTGCCGTCAGCGTACCGACGCGCTCGACCAGTTCGCCGTAGCCATCGGTAAAACTAGCGCCGGAGATG
The DNA here is from genome assembly GCA_003488145.1 of Pseudomonas sp. GTDB lineage: Bacteria > Pseudomonadota > Gammaproteobacteria > Pseudomonadales > Pseudomonadaceae > Stutzerimonas. The sequence goes on along the minus strand of DNMQ01000279.1, from coordinate 4,878 downwards.
GTTTTGCCCGTAGCGTCAACGGTAACCCCGACGGTTTGTTTGCTCTGCAGGTCGACTAGTTTCAAAGCATTCCGATTGTCGGACACCCCGCTGCTGTTGAAGCTCAGAGCGAAGCCATCTCCAGTCTGCGGTCTCCCCCCGAGGGAGAGCTGGAACATGTAGGTCTCGCCGCCTGACGTGTAGGCGAGGTTAACGGTGTTGGTACTGCCAGAGACAAAAGATGGCGCCGGGGTTACTGCATTCCCGGCCGCATCCACATAAGACCAGTTGGCCGGAAGCGGGTCACTGAGTGAATAGCTCTTGCCATCGGGACTCAGAGTTACATCAAAGGAAAGATTTGTCGCGCCAAGTACCGTCTTGTCGATAGGTGACGGGCCAGCGATCAAGTCCGGCTGACCAATGACGCCGGTACCACCATTCTGCAACTCGCTCGCTGCGCGCATTGGGGCCGCGAAAGCTAGCTGATCGGCCTGATCAAGGTCTATGGCAATACCACTTGCAGCTCGCCGGGTAGGCATCACCGTGTAGCTGGTAACGCTCGGGTCAGCGGGTGCAGAGATGCTGAAGCCCAGTTCGGCGATTGCCGAGTCAACCGGATGGGTACCGGCCAACCAGGCTCCACCGGACGGACGAATACGAAACGTACCTGCCGAGACGAACTCCACTTGATAGTCGCTGGCAGTTAGCTTGGAAGTGTCAGTGATACTTACATCAATTCCAGTCGGGAAGCTGCGTTTATCGACCAGATCAGCCGAATTGATATCCTTGAACAGATCTACGCCTACGTCACCTTTCAGATCCAGCCCCTGCCGCAGCTGAGTATTGACCTGATCACTGACGGCCAGCGAAAGGCGCCCTAGGGAGTTCATGGTCGAATCCAGCACTTCCTCGCGATAGCGAATCAGCCCGCCGAGTTCGCCGCCGGTAATCTGCGAGGTGATGCCCTGCCGCGAGCCACCGCTGATGAACTGCACTTCATGACGGTTCGGGTCGCCCTGCCCTGGGACGACCTCCAGCTTGGCTACCGTACTGCCCACGACCAGCGGCTGGCCGCTGCCGATGAATACGTTGAAGCTGCTGTCATCCTGAGGAACAACCGTCACACCGATGTAGCCCGATAACTGCCGAACAGCCTCGTCACGGGCGTCGAGCAGATCGTTCGGCTGCTTGCCGTTGGCCGCGGCGATGGCAATAGCCTCATTGAGGCTACCGATGCTGCCTGCCAGACGATTCACCTGATCGGTGACAGCGGACATCTGCTTGTTGGTGAAACTGTTCTGCTCGGAAAGTCGGTCGTATACGGTATTGAAACGCCGCGCCAATCCCTCAGCCTCCGCCAGCACCAGCTGACGCGCCGGGATATTCGCCGGGTCCTCGGCAGCTGTCTGCAAGGCCGAGAAGAACTTTTGCAGCGAAGGCGTGATACCGGTGGTGGTGCCAGCCAGCAATGAATCGAGCTGATCGATCTGGCTTTTGTAAGCCTCGACATCACTGTTCAGCGATGTACTGCTACGCAGCTGGCTGGTGAGAAATTCGCTGTAGGAGCGACGCACGTCTACCAGCGAGGTACCCGATCCAATGTAACCGGCACCGCTGAACTGCGGCGAGCGTGTCGCCTGGCTCGCATCCTGGCGGCTATAGCCAGGCGTGTTGACGTTCGTGATGTTGTGTCCGGTGATGGAAAGTTGGGTTTTGCTGGCAGACAGGCCGGAAAGGCCAATGCTCAATAGGTCAGCCATGATTTAGCCTCTGGTCCGCATGGCGGGCACCGAATTCGCGTCGGCAACGGTCTGGTAAGTCTGCATCTTGCGGGCGATCTGGCTGATCTTGCGCGCGTATTGTGGGTCGGTGGCGTAGCCGGCTTTCTGCAGCTCCTTGACGAAGCGTTCCGAATCGCCGGTATTGCTCGCCACCTGAATGGCGGTCCGATAACGGTCGTTGTTTTCCAGCAGGCTGACGAAGTCGTCGAAGCTCTGCTCGAACGAATCGTAGGCGCGGAAGCCCGCTCTCTCGCGGGTTGCCGTACCGTTGACGTACTCGGTGGTCATCACGGTAGCCGACTCCCCTTTCCACCCGGTCGCCTTGATGCCGAACAGGTTGTGGCTGTTGCTGCCGTCCTTCTGACGGATCATGGATTTACCCCAGCCGGTCTCCAGCGCAGCTTGTGCGACCAGGAAACGCGGCTCGATGCCCAGGCGTTCGGCCGCCTTCTCTGCCATGGGCAGCATGGTGGCGATGAACTCCTCGGACGAATTGAACCGCGTCTTGCTCGGCGCGTTGGGCGCACTTTTCTCGACACCGTTGACGACCAACGGCTTGTCCTTGGGGGGCACGAACGCCGTGGCGGGTTTCCAATCGAGGTCGACCAGAGGCTGCGCACCTTCTGCGGCAGGTTTCTGCGCAGTCGCCGATACATCTGCCACTTGCCGCTCGATCGCCCGACCTGGTAACGCAAGACGACGCTGATTCAGCAACCGGGAATCATCTCGTGCGGACTCGACGGCAGCGGCCGGCTTGCTCGGCCATGCGGCCCCTTCGGTCTGCGCAACCTGGGCAAACGGATTGTTGCGTGTCGCGGTTTCGGTCTGCTTGCTCAACTGGCGAACCAGTACGTCTGCCAGCCCGATGCCGCCGCCTTCCTTCGAAAGACTGACAGACAACTGCTGGTCATACATATCCTGGTATTGCTTGCTGGCCTGACTGTTCAGCGGGTTGTCCTTGGCCAGCACTTCGGTTGCCGAACGCATCGACTTGAGCATTTCGTTGAGAAACAACGACTCGAACTCCTGCGCAACCTTGCGCACGTTCTCCTCACCGTCCCGATCCTTGCCAACCTTGAGCTGGCTGAGGCGATTGAGGTCGTTGTAGCTGCCGCTGTCGAGGCCGCGCGCTCCGCTTCCGAGACGATTTTCCATATCCCTGCCCTTAGATCACGATCAGGTCGGCTTGCAGAGCGCCAGCCTGCTTCAGTGCTTCAAGAATGGCCATCAGGTCGCTGGGCGCAGCGCCCACCTGATTCACCGCTCGGACGATCTCGTCTAGTGTGGTACCCGGGCCGAACTTGAACATCGGCTTGGCTTCCTGATCGGCTTTTACCTTGCTGTTGGGCACGACGACGGTCTGACCATCCGAGAAGGGCTCCGGCTGGCTCACCTGTGGATCTTCGCTGATGGTGACGGTCAGACTGCCGTGGGTAACGGCGGCAGGTTGCACCCGCACGTTCTGGCCGATCACGATCGTCCCGGTACGCGAATTGATGATGACCTTGGCCACGGCCTGGCCAACCTCTACTTCGAGATTTTCCAGAATCGACAGGTAGTCCACGCGCTGACTCGGATCCAGCGGCGCGGTCACGCTGATCGAGCCGCCGTCGAGCGCCTGCGCTACACCCGGGCCTAGCAGGTCGTTGATCTGGTCGACAATGTTCTTGGCCGTGGTGAAGTCCGGACGATTGAGATTCAGCGTCAGTGTATTGCCCTGATTGAAACCACTCGGCACCGGCCGTTCGACCGTAGCACCACCCGGAATCCGCCCAGCCGACGGCGAATTGACGGTGATCCGAGAGCCATCTGCGCCACCGGCATCGAAGCCCCCTACCACCAGGTTGCCCTGGGCGATAGCGTAAACGTTGCCGTCGATACCCTTCAGCGGCGCCATCAACAGGCTGCCGCCACGCAGGCTCTTGGCGTTACCGATAGACGAGACGGTGATGTCGATGGTCTGCCCCGGCTTGGCGAACGGCGGCAGTTCGGCATGAATCGACACCGCCGCGACGTTCTTCAGCTGAATGTTGCCACCGGCCGGCACCTTGATACCGAACTGGGCCAGCATGTTGTTGAAGGTCTGCACGGTGAACGGCGTCTGGGTGGTCTGGTCACCGCTACCGTTCAAGCCGACAACCAGGCCGTAGCCGATCAGCTGGTTGCTACGAACACCATGGATGGTCGCGACATCCTTCAGACGCTCGGCATAGGCAGAAGTACCAACGGCGAGCAATCCGAGAAAGACGATGGCTTTTCTAATCATCATCATGTCCTTCAGAACGGCCAAAGCGGGCTAACGAAGAAACGACTCAGCCATCCCGGCTGGCTCGCATCAGCGAAAGCGCCTGTGCCGGAGTAAGTAATGCGTGCATCAGCCACGCGCGTGGAAGAAACGGTGTTATCAGTGGAGATATCGTCCGATCGCACAAGACCGGCAATACGTACAAGCTCATCGCCCGTGTTGAGCGTTAGCCACTTCTCACCTCGCACAGCCAGGATGCCGTTGGGCAACACGTCGGAAACGGTGACGGTGATGGAGCCGGAAAGACTGTTGCTCTGGCCTGCCTGGCCGGAGCCATTAGTCGAGCTGGAACCACCGAATTGCGTATCCAACGAAAGCGGACCGCCATTACGAAGAAGCCCCGCAGCGGGGTTATTCACGCTTACAGCGTTGCCCAAGAGCGAGGTAAGCCCCATCTCCACATCGCTGGCTTTGGAAATCTTCGAGCTGGCATTCTTGCTCGCTTGGGTTCGCTCATTGAGCGTAATAGTAATGATGTCCCCGACGCGAAATGCCTTGCGGTCATCGTAGAGATTGGTCTCGAAGCCTGCCTGATAAATTGCGCCGTTGTTCTGCGCCGCTGGCAGCGGCGTGCGAGGCAGCACCGGTGCATAGTACGGGTCATTCGGTTTCGGCGCAGGAGCAACACATCCGGCCAGCGCCAGGGCGGACGACATCGACACAACGATCAGCAAACGGCTCATAAATACCTCAAGCCATGACAGGCCATCGAAACTACTGCGAGCAGGCACAAGGCGTGCGTGCCCGTATACAACGGCGAACGCACGATCAGAGCTGCTGGGTGACGAACGACAGCATCTGGTCGGCGGTGGA